>CAZLYY010000001.1:0-9011 GCA_964563895.1 uncultured Christensenella sp.
AATTTGTCAAGAAAAATTGCAAAGAAAAAGTAAAATTTTATCAAGTTTGTTCAAAGCGACGAAAATAAAATTTGTGCAAAACGCCGAACTTACCACAATATATAGTATTTTTTGTAAAATAGTTGACACAATATATAGTGTGTGCTAAATTAAAGCCATACACACAAGGAGGAAAGGTATGTTAACACAAGTTAGAAAAAGGGACGGCAAAATTGAAAAATTTGAAAGGCAAAAGATAGCAAATGCTATATATAAAGCAGCACTTGCTTGCGATGGACACGATAGGGAACTAGCGGAGAAATTGGCTGAAGAAGTTGAAAAGGTTGCCGAAGGAAAATTTGGTTCTAGAATGCCAACTGTTGAAGAAATTCAAGATATAGTTGAAAAGGTTTTGATTGAAAATAGGCACGCAAAAGTTGCAAAAGCATTTATTTTGTATAGAGAAAAAAGAACAAGTGCAAGAGAACTCAATGCTTTGACAGGCGCAACAATTGATTTGTTCACAAAGTATCTTGATAGCGCGGATTGGGCAGTCAAAGAAAATGCAAATATGCAACACAGTGTGGCTGGACTTAACAATTATGTAAGAGAAGCGTTTACAAAAAATTATTGGTTGAATGAAATTTATCCACAAGAAGTAAAGGAAGCGCACGAAAGCGGGGCATTGCATTTGCACGATTTAGGCTTTTTTGGTGCATATTGTGTTGGTTGGGATTTAAGACAAATTTTGACCGATGGTTTTACAGGTGTGCCAAGAAAAATGTCTAGCAAACCAGCAAAGCACTTAAGAAGTTTCTTGGGGCAAGTGGTCAATGCAACTTTTACAACTCAAGGTGAGACAGCAGGAGCACAAGCATGGAGCAGTTTTGACACCTATTGTGCACCTTTTGTAAGACAAGACAATTTGTCATATGCACAAGTTAAACAAGCATTGCAAGAATTCGTTTTCAATATGAATGTGCCTACACGTGTAGGATTTCAATGCCCATTTTCAAACATAACCCTTGACATTCGTTGCCCAAAGACTTTGAGAGACCAACCAGTTATTATTGGTGGTGAAATGCAAGAAACAACTTATGGCGAATATCAAAATGAAATGGATATAATAAACAAAGCATTTTGCGATGTTATGCTTGAAGGCGATGCAAAAGGTCGTGTGTTTACATTCCCAATTCCTACAATAAATGTTACAAAAGACCTTGATTGGGATAGCGAAGTCGTCAATAAAATTATGGATATAACTTGCAAATATGGTATTCCTTATTTTGCCAATTATGTAAATAGTGATTTGTCCCCAGAAGATGCGGTGTCAATGTGTTGTAGACTAAGACTTAATGTAAGCGAACTTAGAAAGCGTGGTGGAGGGTTGTTTGGTTCAAACCCACTTACAGGCTCAATTGGTGTTGTTACAATCAATTTGCCAAGAATTGGCTACCTTGCAGAAGATGAGAGTTCCTACTTTGCAATGCTTTCAAAATATGCCGATATTGCAAAAAATTCTCTTGAAATTAAGAGAAAAGTTGTTGAAAGCCAAACTGAAAAGGGACTTTATCCATATTGTGCCTATTATTTGAGAGATGTAAAAAAGCGTACAGGTGGATATTGGTCCAACCATTTCAATACAATAGGTATTGTTGGAATGAACGAAAGTTTAAAGAACTTCTTGGGCAAGGAACACGACATTACAACGGAAGAAGGTCAAAAATTTGCTTTAAAAGTTATGAATTATTTAAGGCAAAAAATGGTGGAATATCAACAAGAAACAGGCAATCAATATAACCTTGAAGCAACACCTGCTGAAGGTGTGAGCGCTAGACTTGCAAAAATAGACAAAAAACGTTTTCCAGACATTATAACGGCTGGTAAGAATGCAGTTTGTTATACCAACTCCACACAAGTACCTGTTGAATACACCGATGATATTTTCAAGGTTGTTTCATTGCAAGACGAACTTCAATCTCTTTACACAGGCGGAACTGTTTTGCACCTTTATCTTGGCGAAAGAATTGAAGATAAAGACGTTTGCAAGGCTCTTATCAAAAAAATATTTACGACATCAAAAATGCCTTATATATCCATAACTCCTACATTTAGCGTTTGCCAAACTCACGGATATATTGCTGGGGAACATTTTGAGTGCCCAGAATGTGGCGAAAAGACGGAAGTTTGGTCTCGTGTTGTTGGCTATTTGCGTCCTGTTCAAGACTACAACGATAGCAAATATGACGAATATATGCTTAGAAAGAAGTTTGTTATTGACGAAGATGAAATAGAAGATTGTTTGAGTGATTTTAGAAATTAGAAGCTTTATCTATTTTTAAAAATATTATAATTATTGTAAAAATATTTTAAGTCAAATTTTCAAAAGGGCACATAATTTGTGCCTTTTTGAATTAAAAGGGAAGAAAATGATTATTGGTGGAATTGTTAGAAATTCGTTTGTTGATTATCCAAAAAAAATTGCTTGTGTTATTTTTACGCGTGGGTGCAATTTTAAATGTTGGTATTGCCACAATTCTCATTTGTTAGGTGGCGGGGAAAATAAAATAGACGAAGAAACTCTTTTTAAGTTCCTAAACGAGAGAAAAAACTTTTTGGACGGAGTTGTTATCTCTGGTGGCGAACCAACATTGCAAAACGATTTGATTGACTTTATAAAAAAAGTAAAAAAAATTGGTTATAGTGTAAAACTTGACACAAATGGAACAAAAAGCGAAATTTTAAAACAAATTTTAGATGAAAATCTTGTTGACTATGTTGCAATGGATATAAAAGCACCGCTTGAAGATTATGAAAAAATTGTTTGTTCAAAACCATTGATAGACGAAGTGAAAAAAAGTATAAAATTGCTTTTGTCGTCAAACATAGATTATGAGTTCCGCACAACATTTTCGCCAGATTTGACTGTTGATGATATAGAAAAAATATGCAAAAATATAGTCGGTGCAAAAAAATATTGTATTCAAAAATATAGGCAGGTGGATTATAACGAAAAAAATATGCCACTTAAAAATAAGGAAGAGCATATTTTGGCAGAAAAAGTTGCACGTAAATATATAAACGATGTTGAGTTGCGTGGCTTGTAAAAGTGCAATTTTTGCAAATTTGCTTGTTTTGTGTTTGTGTAAAATTGAATTGACTAAAAATATATATTTTTTATGGCTTTAAAATTTAACTTTTTCAAAAAAAGTTGTTTTAAATTTGTTTGTATGAGCATATGTTCAAATTTGAGTTACAACCCCAATTTGTTTTTAAAATATTCTTTTTTATTGCAATCAATGTTTAGGTTGCTTATGACATTTGTAAGGAAATTCTTGTCTTGTTCGTTTAGAATGAGTGATTCCAATGCAAATGTCTTTTTTATGCCTATCCCACCATTTTTGCCTTGCTTTGTAAAAGTTGGAATACCAGCACTTTCAAGTTCATTTAGATAACGATAAATACTTCTTGTAGAAATTTCAAATTTTTCAGCAAGAATTTTTGCGGGAATATATTCGTGTTTTGCAAGTTCAAGCAAAATTGCAAAGGTAAGATAGTTTTTCATTTTATTTCCTTATCCGACTTTTATTGGAATATTTTAAAATTGTATTATATGTTTATTCAAAAGTTTTTTGTGATTTAAAAATAATTGTAAAACATATTAAAAATATTTTAAAATACGAACATATGTTCGATAAACATATTATAGTAACAAAATTTTTATATGTCAACAAAGATTGATAAGAAAATTTTTAAATTTATTTATGTGAGAATTTTTATGGTTTTGCATTTTGAAAAAGTATAAAAAGGCTTTTGTTATTTTTTTGCAAAAGGCTTGCATTTTGTTTAGTAAGTTAAAAATTTGCTCTTGTGTACTTTTATAAATAATTTGTGTAAAAGAAATAAAAAAATAGTTTTTGCATATTAAATAGTGATGAAATTGACAAATTTTGGGCATAATTGTGCAAGAGGGGATATGTTTTTTATCAAAAAGAAAAAATCAAACAACAAGATTTTAAAATTTATTTCCGCAGGCACAGATTTTTTTAGTGCTCTTTTTTGTGGCTCGTCTCAAATAGGTGCAATAGTTTTGGGCGGGGCAAAAAGAGAAAATATTCGTTTGAATGATAGTCGTGTTTTTATATGTGAAAAAAGTTCTTTTGAAAATGGAAAAAGTCTTGAAAATCAATCTCTTGACGGCAAAGAAAATTTTGAAAAGATTTCTCAATTTTTAGATGATAAAAATTATGAACAAGCAGAAAATTATTTAACAAACAAATTAAACAAATTGAATTTTCGTTGCGCTAAAACAAAAACATTGGGGGTTGTTGACATTTTTATTGACCACCAAAATTTAGGGCTTGTAAGTGATTACAATAGGTCTCTTGATATGGAAAGTGGCGAAATAAAGGTTGGGTTTTCTGTAAATGATGGTGCAATTGAAAGGCGAGTTTTTGTAGACAACGAGACTGATTCACTTTGTGTGCGGATTGATTCTATGCGTGATAGATTTTTGGAACTTGAACTTGGGTTGTTAGATGTTGACCACGATAAAAGCGGGACAATTGATATTGAAAGAAATTATCTTATATATAAAAATACAAATTATGATACAAAATTTGGTGCAATTGGGAAAATTGTAACAAGTGGCGAGATAAACACAACAAAGGATAGTTTTGTAGTGAGCAGTACAAAGTGTGTTTATTTTTTTGTTAAAACTTTTGTGATAGAAGATGAAAATTCAATAGAAAAAGCAAAAAAAATAATAGATAACGTTGATTTTGAAAAAGCATTTTTATCAACATCAAATTATATAAAAAACAAGATGAATATCACACAAATAAATTTTTATGACAATTGTGATGCTAAAATTGAAAATCAACTCATTTTGGCAAAACGAGGCAAAATATCTGGCAATTTGTTAGAAAAAATGTATTATTATGGAAAATATCTTTTTTTGTGCGGTTTTGATTGCAAATTTAGTAGTGGTCTTTTTTATCAAAATTATATTGACAATTTTATAAACAATCATACTTTGTTGTCTCGTATGATAGGTTTTTCTTTTCAAAATGGGTTGTTTGATATAGTAAAGTCAATTTTAGAAAATTTTTGTATAAAACAAAATCAATATGAAATGCTTGCCGACAAACTTTTTGGTTGCAATGGAATATTTGTGCCCGCTTGTGAAGATATTTTTTCTGGTTTACCTAGCGATGTGTCGGTGTGCAATTTGCTTGATAAAAATATTGGTAGCGAAATTTGTTTGGTTATCAACAATTATGTAAAACAATCGCAAGATTATGAATTCTTAAAAAATTATGGTTACAATTTTATTTGTGGAGTAGGAGATTTTTATTTGTCTTTTTTTAAAACAAACAACTTGTCTCACACGTTTGATTCTCCCTTTGGGGTGTCAAGCAATTCAAAATGTGAAAACACAGGCAGGTGCATTGCGTCCAATTGCACAAGTGATTTTGTATGTGCAAAAGTTGTTTTTTATATTTTGACCAAACTTTGTGTCTTGGTAGGAAGGGAAAAAGACATCTCAAAATGGGAAGATGCTTTGGGCAAAATTCCCGATGTTGAAGTTGACAATCACGGCATTATAAAGGAATACAATAGCAATTTGTTTTTGGGTTCAAATAGGTCGCCCTATATCTCATATCTTTTTCCCTACAACGTTGGGTTTAAGCCTATTGCGACAAAAAAAGATTATGAAACTTTGGTTGCAAATACAATAAAATACAAATATATTAGTGCTTTGGGATATATGGGGAGTGCCGAACTTATTGACCTTGCTCTTGCACTTTTTACTTGTGGAGAAGGGGAAGACGGGGGCGAAATCTTAAATTCTATTTTGACCGCTTTTTTATCTCAAAATCTTATAATTTTGGAGTATGACAAAGAGTGCTTGGGCTTTGGTGATGGAATTGCAAAATTTGGCAATTTGACTATTGATAAAAATTTATGTTTATGTAAATGTCTACAAAATATGTTCGCTTTGTGTAGCAACAACAATATTTTTTTGTTTGATACATTGCCCAAATATTCAAGAAGAATTGAAATAGTTGGACTAAAACTCTCAAAAGATATTTCTATAAACATTGATGTAAATTTAAAGAAAAACATTGCAAAGGTGCGAATAAAAAGTTTAATTGAGCAGTCAATCAACCTTTTTTTGCCAAGAACAATAAAAAGAGTGAAAGGTAAAAATTTGCCCGAAATTGATTTTATTCAAAATGCGTTAAATGGTGTTGTTTTGCCTAAAAACAAGTATAGAAAATTCAAAATTTTTTTCTAAAAAGCAAGTATAAAAATTTTTTTATTAAACTCAATTTGTTGAAACAAAGTTTTATAAAAATAAAAAACTTGAAATGTTTTGACTTTTCTTTTTGTGTGAGATACAATATAAATAAGTTACTGGAACTTATAAAAGGGGAGAAAAATGTTTTTTGAAAATTATCAAAATTGGGACAATTTGTCTTTAAAGGATAAAAAGGAATGCATAAAAAAGTGCGTGAAATTTTATGAAGATAAAACTGTCCAATATATATTATCCAATCTTCCAGTGTCCAAGGCTTCTCAATACAAAAGAGAAAATGTTGAGGTCGAATTTGTGAACAAGTTGGATAAAGACGTTGCGTTTGCGGATAATGCAGTACAAGTAAAAGAGAGCAGTTTGCAAGGCTCTAAAAAGGATTTGTTTTTCAAAGTTGCACAAAATACCATATGTGCAGTCTTTGCAAATATGTTTAAAAACACATCTTCAAATGGCGGAAGAAAAACAAAATTTAGTTCCATCGCGGGCGGTTTTCTTGCTTCTATTACAAGCGAGTTTGCCAAGGGTGAACAATTTGAAAATGATATGATGGAAGAATTTTCAACAATCTTAACACAAGAAAATGTTATGATGGAATAGGCTTTGATTTCCTAAAAACATTGTTTTATATTTTTTAATTAATTAAAAAAGGAAACAATGGACTATTAGTTTTGAAATTAGCAAAATAAAAAGAACTTTGTCAATGATTAAAGTTGATAAAGTTCTTTTTTTAATTATTTTGTTTTGCTTTGTATCAATAATTTATGTTTGAAAGTTGATATGAAAAACTACATTTCCATTTCATACTCTTTTTCTTTGTTTTTCTTTTGTTGCTCTTCAAGTTGTTCTTCCACCAAACGATTGTTTTCATCAATCATTTTTTTCATTTTGTTTTCTTTTCCGCTATAATAATCTCTTTTTATTTGTTCATCTTTTTCTTTTTTTGGAGAAGATGGGAGCATTTCCAAACTTTTTCTCAATTGATATTTGTCGTAGATAACGTATTTCAAGCCTTCTTTTTTTCTTATGTTTTCTAGTTCGCTTACTATTTTTCTTGTTTCAATTGGGTGAGAACTGTCCACCACTGCAAAAACATAACTTGCTTTTGTATCAAAGTCAGGGCCACGCCTTAACAAAACTATTTCCGATAATTTTGCATTTTCCAACTCTTGATAAGGGGCACTCATTTCCTTAAATTCATTTTTTTCATCATACTCTAAATTGTTAAGTCCTTTGTTTGTTGTTCTATGTTCGTTGGAAGACAAAACGATTGCTTCTGGACTCAAAGTTTCTTTATTAAACCCAATTCCTTTGATTCCAGGTTCGCCATAAATAAAGTTATCACTTGCAAAAAGTTGTGCGGAAATTTGATTTGATGTGTCGGACACATAGTGTTCCAATCCCTTTGCATCCGAATAAACCATATCTTCCGAACTTATTGAACAATTTGTTTTATATCTATCAAGATTTGCGTCAACTTGTTTTGCTAGCAATTTTATTCTCTTTTTTTCTTCATCTGTCAATTCGATATTTGTGCAAGTCTTTGGTCTTTCTGCAAGAACTTTTGATATGATTTTTTCATATTCGCTTCGTCTAAATTTTTCAGGACTTCTTATAAATTGGTGAATAAGTTGTGGCTTTATGTCCTTGTAATTTTTTACAATTGTTTTATCCTTTTGGGGAACAAACAAGTGGTCTATTATGTCTTGTCTATATAAAACTTCATAATCTAGATAAATATCTTCTAGTTCGTCAATATTTTTGACAAGCGAATCTTTTATATTGTACAACCTAACTAGCAAGTCAAATGCTTGGTCGTTATCCATATCTAGTAGTCTTCTTTTTAGAACAATAACTTGGTCTATCTTTTTCATTTGACTAGCGGACAAACCTTTTTTGGCTTGAAAACTTTTTCTTCTTTCTTCCAAACTTTTTTCCTTGTTTGCGTTGTCAAGGTCATATAGAACAAATTTAAAATTGTTTTTTATATCATCACTTGAATATGTTCCTATTGTGTCAAGCAAATAATTTGCAAAGACGGTTATTTTTGTTTCGGGACTGTTTGGGTTGATTTCTCCTGCCACTGCCAAATCAAAATATTTTGTTAAATTTTTCTTACTTATGGTTTTTGTCAAATTTTTTATAGACAAGTGGTCATTGATTTTTTCTTTTTTTGCGAATTCATTTTTGCGATTGTTGTTGCTTAAAACATATTCCGCAAAATGTTCTCTTAAAAAAGGTAGCAAGTCTTCGTTCTTTTTTGAAAATGCATCAATGTTTAACGTGTTTAATTTGCGAGAACATTTATTATGAATGGTATATTTTCCCGTTACATTTCCAATTAGCAATGCTTCGGAAAAGGAATTCACTTTTTGTGTCTTTAAATACTCATTTATGTTGCTTGCAAATTCTTCTTTATCTTTGCTTTTATCAACAATTTCTAGAATTTCAATCCCTTTAGGGTCTTCCAATAAAGTTTCTAAAAAATGGTTGTCAAAATTAAAGTTCCTTATTTTTCTTTCAAATTTTGAAAGTAAATGTTTGTCTAAATAATTTTTTGAACTATTTTCTTTATCAAATTCTTTGTTCAATATGTTTTTATTTATTTCAATTCCCACAATAACCACCCCTTATATTTATTGTATTATATAACATTATGAGCAAAAGGTCAAGAGTCCTATTTTTGTTGACATTTATTTAATCAATAAGCAAT
>CAZLYY010000001.1:9111-51764 GCA_964563895.1 uncultured Christensenella sp.
GGAACAAGTATCATTGGCTTTTTTAGATAAAGCAATTCGCAAATTGCATTGCTTCCAGCCCTAGACACAACAACACTTGCCAAAGCAAAAAGATGTTCTATATTTGGGCAAAATTCCATTTGGCAATAGTTTGAAAAAGGCATTTTTTTGCTTTTGTTTTTCCCAACCAAATGAATAACATTATATCTTTTTGTAAGTTGTGGCAATGCTTGAAAAACAACTTCATTTAGACTTTCTGCTCCCGTTGAACCGCCTGTTATAAGTACAAAAGGCTTGTCGTCTTTTAGTTTTGTTATTTCCAAACCTTTTGACTTTTGTCCAAGTGTGAGCTCATTTCTTATAGGGGAACCTGTAAAAATTGCTTTGTTTAGGTTTTCACTTGTTTTTTCAAAAGTTGTACACATTTTGGAAGATATTTTGTAAATAATTTTGTTTGCTTTGCCCATAGTCATATCCGATTCGTGCGAAACGACAGGAATTTTAAGAAGAAAAGCGGACAAACACACGGGTAGAGACACATATCCACCTTTTGAAAAGACAACATCTGGCTTGATTTTTTTTAATATTTTTTTTATTTTTATTACACAATTAAGTAGTTTAAAGGGAAGAACAATGTTGCAAATTTTGCAAGATTTATTTTTTTTGCATACGGGAATTTCTATAAATTTAACTCCCTTTATTTTTGAAATAAGTTCCTTTTCAATGCCATTGCCACCTAGATAATAAATTTCATCAAAATGTTTTTTAAGTTCAGGCAAAAGACTAATATTTGGGATAACGTGTCCGCCTGTTCCGCCACCTGTCAATACAATTTTCATATAATTATTGTATGTTGCTTTTTATAAAAATAATCTTTTTCCATAAAAATTGGGTCTTTATTTTTTTATTTAGGTGTGTTATAATGCAGGTATGAAAAATATGTTAGGATTAGCGAGTGGTCAAATAGTGGGGATTTTCCTAGGAGTCATCTTTGTGGTGGCGGTTGTTTTGTTTTGCATTTTAGTGCCTGTAAAAGAGTATTTTAAATGCCTTTTTTCAAAGTGTTATGTGAATTCAATAACTTTGCGTGCAATGAAGATGCGCAACTTGCCTTGTTCACTTATAACAGAGTGGTACATATATTCCAAGCACGCAGGACTAAATCTTCAAATAAAAGATTTGCAAAATCATTATGGCAGTGGCGGAAATTTGCAAAATGTGGTGAGTGGGCTTGTGTATGCTCAAAATGCAAGTGTAGACTTGTCGTTTGACAGTGCGAAAACACTTGATTTGGAAGGTAGAGATATAAAAGAAATCATTGAAGAATGTATCAATATAACCACTTTTGAAACGGGCAATTTTGTGGCAATATCCTATGATGAAAAGGAAGTTGTTTTTAATGTTCAAATTAGTGTAAAGACAAATCTTGACAAACTTATAGGTGGCGTAAAGGAAGATACTTTGTTGTCTAGGGTAAAGGAAATCTTTATTTGTATGGTGGCGGGTGATGATGCAAATGATGCTCTAAAAAATTGTGATGTTTACACAAAAAATGTAAAATTGAAAGGAATAGACAAAGATAGTTTTTACAAACTTGTTGATGTAAATGTTGTTGGTGTGGAACTTGGCAAAGATTATGCATACGAAAAGACTTTGCTTGATGACGAGCATAAAGAAAGGCTAGAAATTATATCCGCACAAAAAGAAAAGGCACAAAAAGAACTTGACGAGCAAAACTTGAAAAACAAAGTTCAACAAGAATTGTTGGAAAAGGCAAAAATTGAAAAAGAGATGTCTATGGACGTCATAAACAAAGTAAACGAAGGCAAGATTACAATGGTAGATTATTACAAACTTCAAAATCTTATTGCCGATACTGAGATGAGAAAATCAATTTTGGATAATCTTGCTTCGGATAAAAAAACCGCAAAATAAAAATAAAAGGAGAGCAAAATGGATAGTTTAGCATTGATTTTGATTGTATGTGTAGCAGTTTTTTTGCTCTCTTTTTGCTTGTTGTATCGTCAAAAAGTTGCACATTTTTTTAAAACTATTGGTGGCGGAATAAAAAAATTTTTTGGATTATTCAAAAAAGGAAAGGGCAAAGTTGCAAAGCAAAAGTCCAAAGATAGATTGGAAAAAAGTGAATTGCAATCTAGACCTGTTTTGCTTCTTCCAAATGCAAATACAAAGTCAGGGGAAAATAAAGAACAAAGTGATGGCAATAAAAAACAAAATGCACAAGAAACAATAAAAACAGGCGGAAAGTTTGTCAGTTCAAATGAAAAAATTGTTGCACAACAAAATTTTGAAAGCAAGAAGAAAAGTATGCAAGACGATTTTGACAAATTTCTTGATGAATTGGAAGAAGAGACAAACGACAAAAATACTAGCCACGACCTAGATAACTTTTTTGCAGAAGACGAAGGGGATAGTGAAGAAGAAAAGTTTGATGATAAAATAAAAGAAAACAACTCAATAAAAGTGGACGGGGAAGATGTTGACTTGTCAAAACTTCCACCAAAAATAAGACGACTTTTGCTTTCGGGAATGCTTGATAGAAAAGATGATTAAGTCGCAAAAAGTAAATTTTAATTGCTTTTGATTGATAATTTCTAGAATTTGTTTATTTGATAAGTTTTATATAAAGAAGTTTTATTGTAAATTATAAGGCTTCTTTTTTTTATAATTAAACTTTTTTATTGATTAAATATTTTTGCAAGTTTGTTTGTCTTTTTTGTGTTTGTGTGTTATCTTTCAATAGAAAGGAAAAACAATGAAATACAAAACGACTTCTTATGAAAAGATATCTATAAAAGATTTTGAACAATTTGATATAAAGGTTGTTATTTTTGATTTTGACTACACCTTGTATCAAGGACTTGTTTGGGGAAATGGTTGGATAGAGTATGTTTACAATGGGTTAAGAAGAATGCTTTCTTATTTGCCAAAAGACACCTATGATATGCTTTGCCAAAAGTATAATATAAAAGGTGATAGAATTTTTGAAAATGTATGCCAAATGCTAAGCAATGAAAACTTGCCTTGTAGCGTGAAAGATTTTAGAGGTTTTACACAAACTTTTAGATTTGAAACTGATTACACAAAGGCAAAACTTTTCCCACACGATTTGCTAGAATGTTTGAAAGAAAAATACAACCTTTATGTTGTTTCTAATACGGCAGAAAGCAAAATCAAATTTGATTGCGAAAAAATGCATTTTGATTTGAGTCCATTTAAAGGAATATATCAAAATAGATTTGACATAAAGGACTTGTCAAAAGCACTTGATTATAAAATGATAGCGGATATGGAAGGTGTCCCTTGCAACAAAGTTTTGGTTGTTGGAGATAGCGAGCAATACGACTTGGAACCTGCCCACAAACTTGGAATGCAAACTTTGCATATGCTAAGAAAATAGATTTTAAAATATAAAAACAAATTTATGTTTAAGGATATAAAAATACAATTATATAAAAAACATAAAAAATTTTAATTTTGACATTTTTTATTGCCATTTAAAGTATTTTTATGCCTATTTCTTGCTAATTTTAAGAAGTTTTTTTAAGTTTCATTAATACTTTTTTGCAAGAATAATCTGTACCTGTTTTTAAACCTAAATTTTTAATGATATTGACCATATGTTGAAATTTTTCTTCGTTAGTCATATTCTTTTTCATTGAATTATTTTCTTCATATTCAATAAAAATACCCAAATCATTTACAACTTGTATAGCCATTTCTTGATAGCCATTAGAAAATATATAACTATCGTTGTGTAAGTTGCAATAATTGTTTAAACCTGCTAGGGTTAGTATATCTATCATTTTATCCTTGTCTTCAATATATGTTTTTGTTTTTTCTTCGCCAATTACATTGTCTAGACAATCATAGTCTTTTTTCTTATAACATATTTGAGTTTGAGACTTGCCATTTTCTATTATTTCACGTACTAAAATTGAATTTTTGATTAATTCTTGAAAGTCTATATTTGAGATATCATCTAATCTAGTAAAATACCAATCGTTTAGTTGAAAATTTTTGACAATATTAAATCCCAAACTTTTTAATTGTTTGAATAAGTCGTTTTTTGTTTCAAAAACTTGCACTGTTATTTCTGTTTCTTGCATATCTATCTCCAATTTTTGTTTATTTTATCAAAAGGAATGTTTTATTGCAAACCTATATTACACTTTGACGCAAGGAATTAATCTTTGGCTCATTTTTTAATTAAAAATGGGCTATTTTTTTGTAAAAGTTAAGTTTTTCAATTTGAAAAAACAAAAAAGTGTGTTAAAATTAAACGAAAATATTATTTTGGGAGAGCAAAATTGGGTAGTTATAACGCAAAGGACTTGGTTGTTTTGGAAGGCTTAGATGCTGTTAGACTTCGTCCAGGTATGTATATTGGTTCAACAGGGAGTAAAGGTGTACACCATATTTTGTGGGAAATTGTTGATAATAGTATTGACGAAATTACCAATGGTTTTGGTGGGCATATCACCGTTACTTTGCACAAGGACGGTTCTGCAACTGTAGAAGATGATGGTAGGGGTATCCCTGTGGATATTCACCCACAATACAAAGTTTCGGGGGCGGAACTTGTTTTTACAAAATTGCATGCGGGCGGGAAATTTGACTCGCACAATTATTCATACTCTGGCGGTCTTCATGGCGTTGGCGCAAGTGTTACAAATGCTCTTAGTGAGTATCTTTATTGCCAAATTGCCAAGGACGGCAAATTGTATGAAATTTCTTTTGAAAGCATTGCGGACAAAAAAGGAAAGGTGCATGGCGGAGTAAAAAGCAAGGATTTGACATGTATTGGCAAAACGGATAAAACAGGCACAACTGTTACTTTTATGCCCGATAAACGTATTTTTGGTGCCAATGTGCTTGAAAGTGGTGTTATCAAAAAGAGATTAAAGGAACTTGCTTTTTTAAACAAAGGCCTTGAACTTGTCTTTATTGACGAAAAGGAAGGGAAAGAAAGCATTTACAAATTTGATGGCGGATTGGTTGACTTTATAAATTATCTAAACGATGCAAAGACACCACTTTTCAAAAATCCTATTTTTGTAGAAGATGAAAATGAAAGACTTAAAATGTCCGTTGCTATTGTGTATACAAGCGATTATACGGATAGTGTTTTTTCGTATGTCAACAATATTCCAACAACCGAAGGTGGTACGCACGAAGTTGGGTTTAGAAATGGTCTTACAAAAGTTTTGAATTTGGTCGCACGAAAACTCAATATTTTAAAGGACAAGGACGAGAACCTTTTGGGAGAAGACTACAAGGAAGGTTTGAGTGCTATTTTGTCAATCAAAATGAGAGATATAGAGTTTGAAGGGCAAACAAAAACCAAACTTGGCAACCCAGAAGTCAAGGGAATTGTTGAGGGAATGATTGTCAAGGAACTTACAAGATTTTTTGACAAAAAGGAAAACTTACCTATTGCTCAAAGTATTTTTGAAAAAGCAAAAGAAGCACAAAAAGCAAGACTTGCAGCCAAAAAAGCAAAGGAAGTTACAAGAGCAAAAAACAGCATTGAGAACTCATCTCTTGTTGGCAAACTTGCAAATTGTTCGGGCAAAAAACCAGAACTTAACGAGTTGTTTATTGTTGAGGGCGACAGTGCAGGCGGAAGTGCAAAGCAAGCAAGAGACCGCGGATTTCAAGCCATATTGCCACTTAAAGGAAAGCCACTTAATGCCGAAAAAAAGCGTCTAGAACAAGTCCTTGCAAACGAAGAAATTAGGACAATTATTGCTACTTTGGGGACAGGAATTGGCGAAGATTTTTCGTTGAAAGATTTAAAGTTTTACAAGGTTATAATTTTGTCCGATGCCGACCAAGACGGCGCACATATTAGAGCAATTTTGCTTACATTCTTTTATAGATATATGAAGGAACTTATTACCAATGGACACGTTTTTATTGGGCTTCCACCACTTTACAAAGTGGAAAAGAAAGGCGAAGTAAAGTATGTCTATTCGGATAGAGAATTGCCTAATGCAATAAAGGAAATTGGCAAAGGATATACCATTCAAAGATACAAAGGTCTTGGGGAAATGAACCCAGAACAACTTTGGGAAACAACAATGGATCCAAACAAACGTACACTTGTGAGAGTTGGTGTAGATGATGTTGCAAATGCGGAACTTCTCATAACCACTCTTATGGGCAACGACATTGATGCAAGAAAAAAATATCTTGCTCAATATGTGGACTTTAACAAACAAGATAATTTTATGAAGATTGACGAAAGGAAATAATTATGGACAACTTTCCGCCTGATGATGAAGAAAGAAACAAGATTATTGACGGACAGATGGACATTGGGGAACTACTTTTTAGACCTGTTGACGATGGGGACGAGAAGGAGCCCCAACGAGATAAAGGTCTAGTCAAGGGACAAATTCAATTTGATTTTTTAAATTTTGATGAGGAAAATATGAAGAAAAAAGACGACGAAAAACAAGAGTTGCTTAAAAAGTTAAATAAGGGAACAAGACTTGAAAGAGAAGAAAAAGAGTTGGGGTTGCTTAAAAAAGTGTCCCAAGATTTGCCATCTCAAGAAAAGAAGTCTAGCAAGCAACAAAAAGACGGAAAAGAAACTTTGAAGGATAAAATTTTGTCAAAAGTTGCGGAAAAAGAGAATAAAAAGGCAAAAAAAGAAGTTGCAAGCAAAAGCGAAAAGCCTTTCAAACAAGTTGAAGCAACAAAAAAAGTTAAAAAAGAAGTTGAAGAAATAAAAGAAAAAAGTAGTGCTAGAAAAACCGAAATAAAAAAAGAAAAATCAAAAAAAATAGAAAATAGTGATGAAATTTTGGATACGGATATTTTCTTTCAAGATGCGGAAAGCATAAAGACTAGGGCAGAAGTAGAAAGTCTTAATAAAGGCTTTGAAGATGTAAACAAAAGTGTTGGTAGTAATGTTTTTGAAAGTGTAAATGAAGTAAAAACAACCGACGTTGAAAGAGTTTACACCGATTCTGCTCCAGAAGAAATTGTAGATGGTGTGTTGTACAAAAGTCTTGACGCGGTGCTTCACGAGTCAATGATTCCATACTCCGAGCACGTTATTTTGGACAGGGCACTTCCACGAGTAGAAGACGGCTTGAAACCTGTTCAAAGAAGAATTTTGTATGATATGCTTGAACTGGGCAATTTGCCTGACAAACCTTTCAAAAAGTCTGCACGTATTGTTGGGGACTGTCTTGGTAAATATCACCCACATGGCGATGCTTCTGTTTATGATGCGCTTGTCCGTATGGCTCAACCTTTCAACTTTAATGAAGTTTTGGTGCAAGGTCATGGAAACTTTGGTAGTGTAGATGGCGATAGTGCTGCCGCTATGCGTTATACCGAAGCACGATTATCACCTTTGGCTCTTGAACTTTTGAGAGATTTGGATAAAAACACTGTCAAATGGGGCTTAAACTTTGACGACACTTTGAAAGAACCAGAAATGTTGCCGGGGAGATTTCCAAACCTTTTGGTAAATGGTTCTACAGGTATTGCCGTTGGACTTGCAACCAACATTCCACCACACAACTTGGGAGAATGTATTGACGGTGTTGTTGCGTATATTGACAATCCAAAAATAACCTTAAAGGAAATGCTTAAAATTATCAAGGGGCCAGATTTCCCAACAGGTGGATACATTTTGAGCAATTCGGAGTTGTATCAAGCATACGAAACAGGGCGTGGCAAACTTTATGTAAGAGCAAAAATGCATATTGAAGGGACGGACAAACAAAGCATTGTTATAACGGAATTGCCTTATCAAGTCAACAAAGCAAGTCTTCTCCAAAAAATAGCCCAACTAAAAGAAGATGAAAAGTATAATTTAACAGGCATTCAAGAAATTCGTGATGAGTCGGATAGAGATGGTATGCGTGCGGTGATTAGACTAAAAAAAGATGCAAATGTTAAACAAGTTTACAATTCACTTCTCAAAAATACCGAACTTCAAGGCACTTTTGGTGTCAATATGGTTGCAATTGCAGGCGGAAAGCCAAAGCAAATGGGCTTGCTTGACATTATTTCATATTATGCGGAATATCAAAGGGAAGTTGTTTTACGTCGTACCAAATATGACTTAGAACAAGCCAAGGAAAGAGCACATATTTTGCAAGGTCTTATCATTGCAATCAAAAATATTGATGCGGTTGTGAAGATTATCAAAACTTCTCAAAACACAACGGAAGCAAAAAGTAGACTTAAAGAAAAATTCAATTTGAGTGATAGACAAGCACAAGCAATTCTTGATATGCGTCTTGCTAGACTTACAAGTCTTGAAGTTTACAAACTCGAAACCGAACTCAAAGAACTTGAAGAACTTATAAAAAAATACACCGAAATTGTCAATTCTACTAAGAAACAATTTTCCGTTGTCAAAAGCGAAATGCTTGCAATCAAAAAGCAATACAAGAGAGATCGTGTAACAACTTATTTGAAAGAATCAAGTGAACTTCAAGTGGAAGATGTAAAGGAAAAGGTTGTTGAAGTAAAAGAATATATGTTGCTCAAAACAGCCGATGAAAAATTAAAAGCGGTAAGCCTAAAAAATTTCAATGCTTCTAATAGAGAGATAACAGACAATACTCAACCAAATGATATAATCACACTTTCACTCAAAACCAATAGTTTATCCACCATACTTGCCTTTACAAACTTTGGCAATTGCCACAAGATAAAGATGTCTATGATAAACGAACAAAAATATCGTGATAAAGGTGTTGACGATTGGGTTATTTTCAAAACGTTGCAAAAGAAAGAAAACATTGTTGCATTGTTTAATGAAGAAGATATGGAAAAGCCGGGCAACCTTATGTTCTATTCCAAATTTGGTATGATAAAGAAGACGGAAAAGAAGGAATACAATTTGCTAAAAGTGTCTTATCAAGCAATGAAATTAAGAGATGGCGATGAACTTATAAAAGTGGAAGAAGAAAAGCAAATAAATTACAACCTTGCTTTTGTAACAAAAGAAGGAATGGTACTTAATGCAAAGACAGATGATATTCCACTTCAAGGTCGTGTTGCTGGCGGTGTAAAGGGCATAAATCTTTCGGGCAACGACTATTGCAAGTGTATTGAAAGTAGCGAAAATATGGAAGGCGAACTTGTTGTCGTGTCGTCAACTGGTCAATGCAAACGAGTTATCTTTGCAACAATTGATGAAAGTGCAAGATATAGAAAGGGTATAAAAATTGCGAACGAAGATGTTGCATTTTGTACCTTGGTGAAAAAGCCAAAAACAATTTGTATTGTTGATAGCGAAAACAATTTGTACTACAAGTCAAGCGACTTAATTCACATTATGTCCCGTCTTGACAAAGGTAAACCATTTGAAAAAACAAAGAAAATGATGTTTGTATCAAAAGGTTTTACCGCAATTGAATAAAATATTTATTCAAAGTTTAATAAAAAAATATAAAAAGAAACTTTGCTTTTTGGGGGTTACTTCAGTTTGCATTGTTTCTTTTTTTTGTCATAAAATTTTTTGTTTGGATATAACAATAAATGTAGGAGTAAATTTGCAAAAAAAGATAAATTTTGACAATGGTTGACAAAAAATAAATTTTAAAAGGGTGTAGTATGAAAAAGCGTAGGAGAATAAATTTTGTTGTAATAAAATCTCGTATAATTTGTTTTGCATTTTTAATTGTTGGGTTGATTGTATTGCTTGGTTGCAATTTTGGAGATGAAGAAGCACTTGCAAGTGTGTTTTTGGGGGTAAAAAGAAAAGTTCCTATTTATAGTGTGGCAAGAGAAGACAAAACCATTGCAATTTCATTTGATGCCGCTTGGGGTAGCGACAAAACGGATAAAATTTTGTCAATTTTAAAGGAATGCGACACACAAGCAACTTTCTTTTTGGTGGGTATGTGGGTGGATAAAAACGAAGACTTGACAAAAAAGATTGCCGATATGGGACACGAAATTGGGACTCATAGCAACACTCACAAAGATTTTGTCAAGTTGTCAAATGACCAAATTACACTTGAACTTGCAACTTCCAAAAGCAAAATTGAAAGGGCTAGTGGAAAAGAGGTTAAACTTTTTAGAGCCCCTTATGGAAGTTACAACAACAATACTCTTGATATAGCAAATTCTTTGGGACTCAAAACTATTCAATGGGACGTTGATTCTCTTGATTGGAAGGGTATATCAAGTGCTACAATTTGCCAAAATGTTCTAAAAAAAGTTAAGAGTGGTTCTATTATTTTGTGCCACAACAATGCCGAACATATTGTTGATGCTTTGCCTACTATACTAACAACTCTCAAAGGTCGTGGTTATAAATTTGTTACAATTAGCAATTTGCTATTAAATGGTGAAACGTCAATAGACAACACTGGTAGACAAATTTTAAAACAAAATTAGTTTTATCAAAAAAATTAAATAAACCAAAGATTTACGAGCAATTTTGTTTTGAAGATTATTACTTTTTAAACTTTTTAAATGTTTTTCTTACCTTTTAGTTACAAAAAACAATAAAATGTTGCAAATTAAAGAAGATTTATTCAAAAGATTTACGCAAAAAGGAGAAATAATATGAGTTACGAATTGATGGAAAACAACAAAGTATTTTTAAAAGGAGTGGTGGATAGCAAACCCATTTTTAGCCACGAGTCGTTTGGCGAAGGTTTTTACGAATTGTCTATCAAAGTAAATAGATTGTCCGACAATTTTGACAATATTCCCGTCATTGTTTCCGAAAAATTGTTGAACGCATTTGAAAAAGGAAAAACAATTTCCTTGTCCGGACAATTTAGGAGTTACAACAAACTTGTGGAAGGCAAAAGCCGACTTATACTCAATGTTTTTGTTCGCAACATTATAGAAATGGACGATTCAATGAATCCAAATGTTGTGGAACTTAGTGGATTTATTTGCAAAGAACCCATTTTTAGAATGACACCTTTTGGTCGTGAAATATGCGATGTTTTGATTGCGGTCAATAGAGCCTACAACAAGTCCGACTATTTGCCTTGTATTGTTTGGGGGCGAAATGCAAGGTTTGTAAAAGATATCAACATAGGTCAAAAAGTGCAAATTGTTGGACGAATTCAAAGTAGAGAATATCAAAAACGACTTGCCGATGATAGTTTGGAAAGACGTATTGCTTACGAAATAAGTGTCAATAAAATTAGTTTGGCGGACAATATAACAAAACCGCTTGCAAATCAACAATAAAATATTTTTAATAAATATAATAACAAGGAATGATACTTAATAGTAAAATTCCTTTTTTTGTATTTTGTAAATTTACAATTGTATTTATGCTATCAAATTTGTATTATAAAAATCTTTGCAAAGTGGATAAATTTATGTTATACTTTTTACATTATGAATATAAATGAGATATCAAAAAAGTATAATATTTCGCCTATTGTGTGCGAACTTTTATCTTCACGCCAAATTGATAGCGAAGAAGATTTAAAGAAATTTTTATCACCGAGTGATAGTTGCTTTTATGACCCTTTCAAACTAAAAGATATGGATAAACTTGTAGAAAGAATAAGAAAAGCAATAAATAACAAGGAAAAAATCCTTATATTTGGTGATTATGATGTGGACGGAGTGAGTGCAACCGCAATATTGGTTAAATATTTTATGTCAAAAAGTGTTGATGTTAGTTATTATCTTCCCAATAGATATATTGATGGTTATGGCTTGACAGTTGACACTATAAAAATGTTGAAAGAAAAATTTTCGCCAGACCTTATTATAACCGTAGATTGTGGCATTGCTTGTGCAAAAGAAGTTGATTATGCAAAAAGTTTGGGGATAGAAATTGCCGTTACAGACCACCACGACATACCAGAAATTTTGCCAAGTGGAATTGTCGTTGATGCAAAAATTGAAGGGCAAGATTATCCTTTCAAGTATCTTTGTGGGACAGGACTTGCTTTTAAAATAGTGCAAGCGCTTGAAGGTTTGATTGTAGCAAAAGAATATCTTGGGATTGCTTCAATTGCCACAATTGCTGATATTGTGCCACTTTTGGACGAAAATCGTGCCATTGTAAAACTAGGGATGCAAGACTTTGATAGCAATCTTCCACTTGGGATAAAGATGCTTTTTGAAAAAAATAAATTGCCATTGAATGCTTCATCAACGGATATAGCCTTTCGCTTGGCACCAAAAATAAATGCTGCCGGAAGAATGGGTGATGCTGGTGTCGCACTTGATTTGTATATAAACAACGACAAAAATGTCCTTAAAAAAACAATTGAAAAGTTGGACAAGTTGAATACCGAAAGACAATTGTTATGCACAAAAGTTTATGAAGATGCGGTGTCTAGACTTGGTAATATCAATGTTTCAAATTACAATGCAATTGTCCTATATTCACCCAATTGGGATAGCGGAATTTTGGGCATTGTTTCGGCAAAATTGGCGGGGGAATACAATAGGCCAACAGTTCTATTCTCGGAAGTGGACGGGCTTTTAAAGGGAAGCGCAAGAAGTGTAGCAAATATTGATATTTATAGTGCTATTTCTAGCCAAAAAGAAGTTTTGGAAACTTTTGGTGGGCATAAAATGGCAGCGGGACTTACAATAAAAAAATCAAATTTCAACGACTTTTTGACCAATTTAAACGCATTTTTATCAAAAAATTACACTTCAAAAGACTATATCTCAACAAAAACTTATGATATGGAATTAGATGTATCTCAAATAAATTATAAATTGATAGAAGATTTGGATATTTTAGAGCCTTGTGGTTGCGACAATCCAAAACCAATTTTTGACATTTTACTTCCAGAAAGCACAACTTTTTCGGCTATGCCAAACCACCCAACACACCTTACCATCAACACCGGCAATGCAAGTTTTGTAGCGTTCAATTATTCCAAAATGATGTCCCTTCTTCGTGTAACCAAGGATAGACATATTCAAACGGAATTGCAAATAAGTTCTTTTAGGGGAGTTCGTTCAATAAAAGGTATTGTAAAAAACATTGTCGCAGGGGAGATAACAAAAGCACAAGACGGCGACCTTTTGCGAGCAATATATTTAAAACAACTTTTTTGCAATGACGAACGTTTCAAGGCGACAACTTACACAAAAGAAGATTTGCCTAAATTTGTCCAAGATGCAAAAAAGGATTATTTTGGTTGGTTGTTTGTTTGCTCTACTTTTGATAGTTACAAAAAATTGTGTAATATGCTTGATTTTAAAGTGTCCCATTTTACTTATGAAGTCATATCCAATAGCGGATTAAATGCCATTTTATTAGCGCCAAATAGTTATAGAAACTTCAATTGCTTCAAAAATATTGTTTTTGTTGATGCTATTTTAGAAAAAGGCTTTTTGGCTCAAATCAATAGTTTAACAGATGCAAAACTTTATTATTTAAAGGACACCACTTTAGATACTTCCATTGTAGAAGATTTGAGATTTGATAGAGAAATTTTTGGCGAGTGCTACAAGGCAATGAGTATGTATGCAAGGAAAAGTACTCTTTTTTGCAACGATTTTGACCTTTACAAACACCTTTTTGTATCAAAAGAAAGCAAGCAAAGGGCAATGTCCTTTAAACAATTTGTTTTTTGCTTCAATGTTTTTATAGAATTGAAATTGTTTGATATATGCGATGAAAAAGATAGTTATTTTTTAACAGAAAACAAACAAGTTTTTAAGAGCCTTGACAGTTCAAAAATTTATAGCAAAATAAAATCTATCAAACAAGCAAGCAAAAAAGATTAGTTTTGGAAGTGTTAGTTAAAATTAAGTTTTTAGTAAAGCAAGCAATGTTATTTGATAAATTTTATTGATTAAAGAACAACTTGAAAAAATTTGTTGACATATATTTGCAAAAGTTGTAAAATGTTTTCAACCTAAGACAAAGGGGCTCGTGATACTCCGAAGAATAACGGCCAACTTTGTTTTATGGAGTTTATTAAAAGGAGTAAAAAAATGGAAAAAGCAAAAAAGCAAGAGATTATCAAATCTTTTGGGAGAAATGACAAGGATACAGGTTCAACCGAAGTCCAAATTGCACTTTTGACCGAAAGAATTAATCATTTGACCGAACACCTCAAAGCCAATGCTCAAGACAATCACAGTCGTAGAGGACTTATCAAACTTGTTGGTCAAAGAAAGGGACTTTTGTCATATCTTGAACGCGAAGATATCAAAAAGTACAGAGAGCTTAAGAAAGCACTCAACATTAGATAACTTAATAGCGGGTAAAAAATATTTTAGGTGTTTTTTGCTCGCTTTTTTGTTTAAATATCCACTTAATTTTTAGAAAAGTGATATAAAAATTGTCTAGATATAGAAGAAAAAGGAGAATAAAATGGAAAATGTATTTGAAACTACCGTTGGCGGACGCAAACTTGTCGTCAAAACGGGGAAATACAGCGAACAAGCAAATGGAACTTGTTGGGTAAAATGTGGGGACACAGTTGTTCAATGCAACGTAACAATGGCAGAAAAGCCAAGAGATGGGATTGACTTTTTCCCACTTGGAGTTGATTTTGAAGAAAAAATGTATTCTGTGGGCAAAATCCCAGGGGGATACAAAAAGAGAGAAGGTAGACCAAGCGACAAAGCAATATTGACTTCTAGACTTATTGATAGGCCACTTCGTCCATTGTTTCCAAAAGG
The DNA here is from genome assembly GCA_964563895.1 of uncultured Christensenella sp. Classification (GTDB taxonomy): domain Bacteria; phylum Bacillota; class Clostridia; order Christensenellales; family UBA1242; genus UBA7862. The sequence goes on from CAZLYY010000001.1 coordinate 23,725, forward strand.
GTTTTACAATGATGTCGCAGTAGTTTGTACAGCATTGTCAGTTGACCCAGACATTGCTCCAGAGCCACTTGCAATGATTGCTTCATCGGTTGCACTTAGCATTTCGGATATCCCATTTGCAGGGCCAACAGGTAGTGTTGTTGTGGGGTGTATAAATGACAAATTTATCATCAATCCAACTTTGGAAGAAAAAGAAAAAAGTGATATGCACGTTACAGTTTCTGGAACTCACGATGCAATTTTGATGGTTGAAGCAGGTGCAAAAGAAGTAAGCGAACAAAAAATGCTTGATGCTATTATGTTTGCACACGAAGAAATCAAAAAATTGGTTGATTTCCAAAATGAAATTGTAAAGAAAATTGGCAAGGCAAAGAGAACAGATATGCCATTGTTCTTGCCAAGTGAAGAAGTTGACAAACTTGTTAGAGAATATGCAGACGAAAAACTTGATTATGCTCTTGACACAACAGATAGAGAAACAAGACAAAACAGACAAGAAGAAGTTGAAAAAGATGTTTATGCTCATTTTGAAGAAACTTTGGCTGGAAAAGAAAGCGAAATTGGTGATGTTTTGTATAAAATGACCAAGGAAAAGGTTAGAGCAAAAATTTTAAACAAGGGTGTTAGACCAGATGGAAGAAAATTAAAAGAAATTCGTCCTATTTGGTGTGAAGTTGGTGTTCTTCCAAGAGTTCATGGTAGTGCGGTGTTCACTCGTGGACAAACACAAGTTTTAAATTGTTGCACTTTGGGTACATTGAGCGAAGGGCAAAAGTTGGAAGGACTTGATGAAGAAGACAACAAGAGATATATTCACCAATACAATATGCCACCATATGCAACAGGAGAAGCAAGACCACTCAAAACTCCTGGTAGACGTGAAATAGGCCATGGTGCTTTGGCAGAACGTGCTCTTGAACCTGTTATTCCAAGTGAAGCAGATTTTCCATACACATTGCGTCTTGTTAGCGAAGTGTTGAGTTCCAACGGTTCATCATCTATGGCAAGTGTTTGTGGTTCAACTTTGTCCCTTATGGACGCAGGTGTACAACTTAAAGCCCCTGTTGCAGGTATTGCTATGGGACTTATAAAGGATACAGATAGCAAAAAGGTTGCAGTTTTGAGTGATATTCAAGGGTTGGAAGATTTCTTGGGCGATATGGACTTTAAGGTTGCAGGTACAGAAAAAGGTATCACAGCAATCCAAATGGATATCAAGATAAAGGGTATTGACAAGGAAATTTTGACAACAGCCCTTAATCAAGCAAGAGAAGGCAGAATGCACATTTTGGGCATTATGCTTGATACAATTAGCGAACCTAGAAAGGAACTTAGCAAATTTGCTCCAAAGATTATAAGTTTTGAGATTGACCCAGAAAAAATTGGCGATGTTATAGGTTCAGGCGGAAAGGTTATCAACAAAATTATTGAAGAAACAGGTGTCAAAATTGATATTGACGATGATGGAAAGGTTCTCATTGCAAGCATTGATAGCGACAAAGCACAACGTGCAAAAGAGATAATTTTGAGCATTGTAGGGAACATTGAAGTTGGCTCAACTTATGTGGGCAAAGTTGTTAGAACAATGCAATTTGGTGCTTTTGTGGAACTCACTCCTACAAAAGACGGAATGATTCACATTTCTAAATTGTCAGACAAGAGAGTTGAAAAAGTTACAGATGTTGTTAATGTTGGCGATACAGTTAAGGTAGAAGTTATAAAAGTTGACAATACAGGTAGAGTAGATTTGAAACTTCTTGAAAAAGTAAAATAATTTTATAACAACCTATTTATTAATATAAATTTTAAAAATCACTTTGGTTTTCAAGGTGATTTTTTTTGTGTAAATTTTGATTATTATGTCAAAAAAACAAATTTTTTGTTACATTTTATTAAATAATGTCAAAAAAACAAGATTTTACAAATTTAAATACATTAATTTTTCCGTCTAAAATATAGTCAAATTTTTATTAGGAAAAAATTTTTTTATAACTTTTTAAAAAAAATAGGGAGTAAATGTTGTATTTCAAAAATCTTGGTGTTAAAAACAAAATGAGCATGCTTATAGAAATCAAAAAAAATTTTTGTTAATTTTTTATTTTTGACAACTGTTGTCAACTTTTGTGTCGTAAATTGTATTTGTAAAATCTTTAAGATTTTTTAAAAAGGGGAAATTAAAATGCAAAATATATCAAAGGTTCAAAGAGAAGTCCTTAATTCTAAAGGGCAAGTTGCAAAAAAAATGTGCAAGACGGTTTTGAATGCTTACAATTTGTTGCCATATATTACAAGTTCAATAGATAGACTTGTGGCAAAAAAGGCAGAATCGTCAATGTGTTTGGCAGTTGGAAAAAGTGTAGAAAGTTATGCAAATGAAATGATTTTTTTGACGGAACAAAAGGTTAGTTTGATAAACTTAAAAGTTCTTATTGATGAAACCTTGAGTGAAATGAAGGAAAAGGAAGCGAGAATATTGCTTTTGAGATATGTAGACAATGTAAAATGCGAAGATTGTTTGTCTATTTTAAATATGGACAAGCGAACATTTTTTAGACGTCTACCTATTGCGCTAAATTCCTTTTATAAAATTTTCAATTTCAAACTTTGGCAAAGAAAATTGGCAAGCAAGGGAATAATGGGACAAATGAACAATGTTTTTATAAAAGTTAGAAAATTTGCCGACAATGGCGGAAATATCGCAAAAAACAAGGAAAATATTTGTGGACTTATTTTGAACAATCTTAGAAAAATGGTGTAGACAACTTTTACAAAATATCATCGTGATAATTTTCAATTTTCTTTATGTTTGAAGTTTTTTTAAGTTTAGGACTATTTGTAGTACACTCACAAGGCTTTTTGTGGGGCTTCTTAAAAAGGTTTGGTTTAAAAGCAAGCAGAAGCAAAAATATTGCAGGCAATAAAACAAGCAAAAGAAGAACAATTTTTACTCCGGGTGTTAAATCAACAAGGGAATAAAGATAATCGTTGTCGCTTTCACCAAAAGGATTGGCTATTGTTGTAACGACTTCGGTATTTTGTGGAATGGAACTATTCATTTCGCACAAGCCAGCATAAAAATAACCAAATACACCTTGTTTTGTCTTGCCATAATACCAAATTGTGCCACGACCTTTAGTCTTTTCTTCACCATTTGTATGCCCATAGTAAGTTACATTTTCATATTTTTCAATGGTAGTTAAGGCTTTTCCAGAACTTGTTGGACTATCCATAACAGTTGTCCCATCGGTAGTAAAGACATAAAAAGTTGCTTCGGCATATGGGGTGTTTGGCGTTTCATTTATAGCACTTACTTGTTCTTTTAAAATAAATCCCACAACATCTAGATATTGTGCCTTGTAAAACATCTCATTGTAGTTGGAAAGTAGCAAAACAAAATAACTTTTGGGAATTGCAAAAAGACAATTTTCATTTGTTGCATTGGGAGTTTTGTAGAGATTGACATCATCATTCTCTACTTTTGCATACAAAAAAGTAGTCATTTTTGCTTCGGCTTTTATGTTAAAGAAAGCCCCAAACGACAAAAAGGTGAGACAAAATAGAATTAAAATATAAACAATTGAATTTTGATATTTGTTTTTCATTTGGTCCTGCCTTGTTAAACTTGAATTGTCTAAAACTCAACTTATTTTGTCTTTCAACAAATAAATTTTATACAAAATTATTATAGGGTATTTAGTCTTGAAAAAAGTGTAAATTTTTATCAAAAAATAAGGTTTTTAGGCTTTATAAGTAAATATTGACAAGTTGACAGTTATATAAACATTGTATAACAAATTAGAAATTTAAAATTATCAAATATTTATTTTGTAAAAAGGTTTGATCATAATGCAAAAAAATGTAATAAATAAACTAAAAAACGTGTGTGAAGAAATAACAAAACGCAAAGATGCTGACAAATTGTCTACATACAACACAGGCAAGATTGTCCACAAAAAGCAACTTGCTTTTCACAAGTGCAACAAACGAAATCGTTGGGTTTTTGGCGGAAATAGAACGGGGAAAACAGAATGTGGGGCGGTAGAAGTTGTATATCTAGCACGTGGCAACCACCCCTACAAACAAAACAAAAAAGACACAATTGGTTGGGTTGTTAGTTTGTCCAAACAAGTACAAAGAGATGTAGCCCAAAAGAAAATTTTGACTTATCTTAGCCCATATTATATAGAAGATGTGGTTATGCAAAGTGGGAAAAAAGACTTTCCTGAAAGCGGAGTGATAGACTACATAAAGGTTAAAAATGTTTTTGGTGGGACTTCAATAATTGGCTTTAAAAGTTGCGACCAAGGGCGAGAAAAGTTTCAAGGTGCAAGTCTTGATTATGTTTGGTTTGATGAAGAACCAACGGAAGAAATTTACCTAGAATGTCGTATGCGTGTACTTGACAAAAAGGGACAAATTTTTGGGACAATGACACCACTAAAAGGACTTACTTGGGTGTATGATGAAATTTATTTGAATGCAAAAAACAGCAAAGAAGTGTGGTATGAAACAATGGAATGGGCGGACAACCCCTTTCTTGACCCCAATGAAGTGAGTTTTTTTGAAGAGTCGTTGTCCGAAGAAGACCTAGAAAGTAGAAAATATGGAAGATTTTTCAATGCAAATGGGTTGGTTTATAAGGAATTTGATGAAAAAGTAAACGTGATTGACCCATTTGACGTCCCAAAAGATTGGTATGACAATATTTCAATTGACCCGGGGCTTAACAATCCATTGTCTTGTCATTGGTATGCGGTGGATTATGATGGCAATGTTTATGTTATTGCCGAACATTTTGAAAAAAATAGGGATATTGACTATCATTCACAAAGAATAAAAGAAAAATGTGAACAACTTGATTGGTTTGCGGACGAACAAGGCAATTATTCCGCCTTGATAGATAGCGCAGCCGGACAACACACCTTGAATGGTGCCAAAAGTGTTGCCGAACTCTTTTACGAAAGGGGTATCAAAGTTAATACAAAAGTAAACAAAGATTTGTTTTCTGGCATTTCCGTTGTGAAAAGTTATCTTAAAAATTCTCTTGGAGTTAGCAAACTTTTTATTTTTAAAAATTGTACAAATTTAATTCGTGAAATAAAAAGTTATTTTTGGGGGGAAGGGGACAATCCAATAAAAAGAGACGACCACGCTTTAGACGAACTTAGATATTATCTTATGACAAAGCCCAAAGCACATTTTGAGCCTAAAACCGCACTTCAAAAATATAAAGATAAAATTATAAGAAAAGTAAATTTTGCTAGAAAATCTTTTGATTGATTTAAGTAGTCGCAATTTTATAAGGGGGAAAAATGGAAAACAAGGTGAGTGAAGATGTTGCTTTTTCTGCCTTGAAAAATTTGATAGAAGGAGCAACGACCATTGAAGAAATAGAAGAATACACCGTTGACAAAGAAAAGGGACTTGTTTTGAAAGGTACAAAAAAAGTTATAAAAAAACTTCCGCCCGATTTGAATGCGATAAAAACAGTTTTATCTTTTGACAATTTGCAAAATGTTGAGCAAATGAGTGATGAAGAGTTGGAGCGGGAGAAACAAAAACTTTTCAAACAACTTTTAGACGAAGAAAAGAAATAATTTGAAGGAACAATTTATAAAAATTTTATAAATGTACAAAAAAGGAGAAAGAATGAAAAAAAAGAAAAATGATTTTGTTGAAGATTTGGTGCTTTCAGTTAGGGAAGACTTTTTAAAAAGGCAAAAAGAAAGAAAAATTTTTGAAAGTACTTGGCGTCTTAACAACAACTTTTTGTCCGGCAATCAATATGTGGGCATTGACTCTTTATATGATATAAAGCAAGAAGACAAAGTTTTCTTTTGGCAAGAAAGAAAGGTTTACAACCACATTGCACCAATCATCGAACAACGTCTTGCAAAACTCAATGCAATAAAGCCCGAAATGGATATAATGGCAAGCAGTTCCAACGAAAATGACCAAAAGGTTGCAAGTTTATCTCAAGATATTTTACGTGGTGCTTACGAAAAGTTTAATTTGAGCCAAATTATATCAAAAGCAACCGTATGGAGTGAGATTGCGGGAACAAGTTTTTACAAAGTTGTGTGGAATGGTGCTTCCGGTCGCAAAATTTATGATAAAAATGGCAAACTTGTATACGAAGGTGATGTTGAAATAAGCGCATTGTCCCCATTTGAAATTTATCCGGACAACAATTATGTTGAAGATATAAATGAGTGCGAGAGCATTATTCACGCAAAGGCATATAGTGTAAAAGCAATAAAAAACATTTGGGGAGTAGATGTAAAAGGGGAAGAAGTTGATGTTTTTGATGCTTCAACAAGTTTAGAACCTATCAAACAAAACAATCAAGCAATTGTGATTGAACGATACGAAAGCCCAAGCATTGAGTATCCAAACGGACGACTTGTTATTGTATGCGAAGACAAACTTTTGTACGTGGGCGAGTTGCCTTTTGTCAATCTTCCAGACGGCAAAAGGGGATATCCTTTTGTAAAGCAAGTTTGTTTGCGTGTGCCAAATTGTTTTTGGGGGAAAAGTGTTATAGAAAAACTTATTCCAATCCAAAGGGCATACAATGCTATAAAAAATAGAAAACACGAATATATAAATAGGCTTTCAATAGGTGTTTTGGCGGTTGAAGACGGCAGTGTCGATGTGGACGAACTATCTCAAGAAGGTTTGCAACCGGGGAAAATAATTGTATATAGGCAAGGCGCTACACCACCAAAATTTTTAGATGAAGAATCTCTTCCAAAAGATTTTGACACCGAAGAAGAAAATTTGCGAAACGAATTTAGCGAAATTAGTGGGGTAACAAACATTTTATCCAATCAATTTAGTGCCAACACTTTGAGTGGAACGGCATTGCAACTTTTGATAGAACAAGATACTTCACGATTAAGTTCAAGCGTTGATGAAATTGACAGAGCAATAAAATTGGTTGCAAAAATGATTTTGCGTTTGTACAAGCAATTTGCGGTTATGCCACGATTGCTCAAAGTTGCAAACAATGTAGGCAAAGCCGACCTTGTGTATTTCAAAAATAGCGACCTAGGGGTTGAAGATGTAGTATTTACAACAGATAGTAGTTTGGCAGAAAGCCTATCAACAAAAAGAGAACATATTCTCAAACTTCTATCTTCAAATGTTTTAAAAGACAAAGATGGGAATGTGGACAGCGAAGTAAAACGCAAGATTTTGGAACTTTTTGGAATGAATTTTGTTTTGCCAACTTCTCAAAAGGAAAATTTAGACAAAAAGCAAAACGAACAAAAATAAATCTAAAAATAGAATAGTGCAAAAATTACAATATAAATTTGATTTTAATATTATTAAAAAATAGGAGAATAAAAAAATGGAAGAAAAAATGGAACAACTAGACTTTCAAGCAGAAAAGGAGAGCTCCAACTTGGGCAAATTCAAGGACGCACAAGCGCTTCTTGATGCCTACAACAATTTGCAAAGCGATTACACAAAAAAGTGTCAAGCATTGTCGTCTTTGCAAAAAAATCTCAAAGAAAATGAAGGGGAACAACCTTCACCTGAGAGAGAAAAAGAAGATTTATCTAGTGAAGATAGGATAAAACTTCTTCAAGACTATGTCTACAACAATTCTGACTTCCGAGACAAACTTTTGGCAAAATATTTTGATGATATTATTCTTCCCAAAAGTCCACGACTTATAGGGAGTGATAGGGGTAGCGATACCATTGTTAGCCCTGTATCCAAACCAAAGACCTTGGAAGAAGCAGGAAAAATTGTTAGGGATATGTTGAAATAAAATTACAAAAAAATGGCAATTTAGATGGAAATAGAACATAAGTTATAGGCTAGAAATTTTGTATATTATCTTCAAAAATTTTTAAAAAATTAAAAGGAAAAATTAAAAATGGTAACATTAGATTCAGCACAAAATGCATTAAAATCAGTATATCTTGGAGTTTTATCCGAACAACTCAACATAAAATCCAATGCATTTTTATCAAAAATTAAACAAAGTAGCAAAGACGTTTATGGCAAGGAAATAATCAAACTTGCACCATATGGTCTTAATGGTGGGATATGTGCATCAAGCGAAACAGGTACATTGCCAACCGCATCTTCTCACAAATTTTTGCAATTTAAGAGTGGGCTTAAAAACCTTTATGGAACAATATCTATTTCAGACAAAGCAATCAGGGCAAGTATGTCCGATAGTGGTGCTTTTGTAAATCTTTTGAGTGATGAAATGGACAGCCTTGTCAAGTCAAGTGCTTTCAATCTTGGTCGTATGGTTTATGGGGACGGCACAGGTCTTTTGGCAACAGTTACAGTAGCAGATTCAAAGACAACTTTTAACAGTGTCAAAAATTTTGTTGAAGGAATGAAAGTTGATATTTATAGTAGCACAGGGGCACTTGCAAAGAGTGGACTTGTCGTTACTTACGTTGACAGAACAAACAAAACAATTACATTGAGCGAAGGTTATACTTTTGTGAATGGTGATAAAATTTACGCTTGTGGTTCAAAGGACAACGAAATTACAGGTATAAAAAGACTTTTTGACAAGACAGAAGCAAATAGAATGCTTTATGGCGTTGATAGAACAAATTATGCTTGGCTTTATCCTTATGTGGAAGAAAATTCTAAAACAGCAGTGGAAATAAGCGATTCTCTTATCCAAACAGCACTCAATTCAATTGAAGAAGAAACAGGTTCGCAAGTAGACTTTATTGCGGTTTCAGGCGATGTAAGAACGGCTTATCAAAAGTATTTATCCGCCAATAGACGCAACCTTGATATAGAAGTTTTGGCAGGTGGGTACAAGGCTATGACTTATGCTGGGATACCTGTCGTTTACGAAAGATTTGTTGACGATGGAACAATGTATCTTCTCAACACACAAGACTTCAATTTGCACCAACTTTGCGATTGGGAATGGCTCACAACAGACAACGGAAGCATACTCATACCATCTGCAACAAGTCCAACATACACAGCAACCCTTGTAAAATATGCCGAACTTATTTGCGATAGACCAGGTGCACAAGGCAAAATTTCTAATATTAAAAATTCTTAATTACAAAAATTTTAAAGCGAACAAATCATTATTTGAAAAATTAGTCAAATTGAATATATTGGGCTAATTTTTCTTTTAAAAAAGTCTTTATGTAGGCCAACTTATAACTATTGTAAGTTGGCTTGCAAAAAGATAATAAAAAGGGAAAAATTATGAAAGGAAAAATAAAATTAACAAGAGATTTTTTCAATATTTCTCAAAGGCTAAAAAAGATTGATAGAGAGTATGACCTTGTTTTTGACAAGGAAAGAAAAATTTTTGAAGTGTACATAGGCAAAGTTTTTTGTTTTAAAATTGGGGAAAAACTTGACAATTTAGCCCTCAAAAAGGCCTACGAAACACATATAAGGAACAAAAAGATTTTGCTTGAAAAGATAGAAAAAGACAATATGCTTTTGGAGAAAAAAGAAAAGGAACAAACAATAAACAAGGCAAAATTTGACTTAAAAAATATGATTGAATTTGCATCAAAAACAGGAAAAGATGAGAATTTTTATAACATAAATTCAACCAAATGGTTTTAAAAGGAGAATAAAATGACCGTATTAGAATTGTTAAAGATAGCAAGCAATTATCTTTCTATTGATAAGGAACTTCAAATTTTTTTTGAAGAAAGTGATACAAGCAGTGCAACCGATGAAGCAAAAAGCAAATTTAACAAACTTTTGCTTAGTTTCAACAATATTATAAACGAAATTGCATTGCACAAAGCACCAACAAAAACTATTGAAGTTGAGACTTCTTTTGGCTTAAACGAGATTGATTTAAGTGCTCAAAATTGCAACAAAGTGTTAAGTGTAAAATTAAAAAACGGCAAAAGATTGACCTTTTTACAAACAGGGCAGGTTGTTGTTTTTGATTGTTTGTCAAGAGAAAAAGTTTTGATAGAATACTCCTTTATTCCCAAAATTTACAAGGCGGACGACAATCTTGATATTTTTACAAACATAGGCAATAGACTTCTTGCCATAGGTATTGCAAGCGAGTATTGCTACCTTGACGAAGTTTTTGACGATGCAAAAGAGTTGAGAGAAGAATTTGAAAAAGGTTTAAAGTCTATCCTTACAAAAAATGGTTTTATGCAAGGGAGAAATTTTGTATGACATTAAAGAAAAATAAAATAGTTTATAAAAATTTTTCACAAAACTTTAATTTTGATGATAGTGAATATCTCACTTCAACAAATTGCAGTTTAAAGTACAATGTTCAATCTTCAAAAGGGTATTTGACCGAAGGGAAAGGACTAAAAAAACTATGCTTGCCATTTTTTTATCCAACAGTCCCAACCGAAGTTGAAACATCTTCTCAAAATTTCAATTTTGTTAGGATTTGGTATTATTCTTATTATAGTGAAACGGATAAAAAGCAAAAATATTTTATGATTGCATTTGGCAACGACAATTATTTATATTATTCAAATTTGCATACACACGCAGGGAAGTTTTACAAAATCCCCAATTGTTCGGCATTGTCATCTGTGCCAGATACAATCAACTTTATGTTAGGCACCGACTCTGTCATTGGTTTTGCATCAACAACAGACAATCTTCTTGTATGGTATTGCGACAAAGACCCTTACTTAGCCAAAAACACACCACGTTTCAAATCTATTTGTTTGCATGGGGATAGACTTTTTGCCATTGATGCAGATGAAGATAATGTTGTGAGATATAGCGCCACCTACAACCCGCTTGACTGGAAAAAGGATATTTCTTCTTCCGAAGACGCGGACAAAATCACACTCAATGACTACAAAAGCAATTTGCAAAAATTGGTGTCCTTTAACGATTTTGTTTATGTCTTTCACGACTATGGCATATCCAAAATTACAAGTTACAATTTAACCAAAAAATTTTATTGCACAAACATTTACAACACAACTAGCAAAATTTATACCAACACAGTTTGTGTATGTGGAGAGTATATCTATTTTTTGCAAGAAGACGGCTTGTATAGGTTGGATAAAACAGATATAAAAAGAATAGATTTCAAGTTTTCCGACCTTTTTATGCACAATCAAGACGAAGCAAATAGTTGCTATTTTGATGGAAAATATTATCTTGCTTGCAAACTTGACTTTAATGATGGGGAAGAATCTACATACAACAACTCTCTTGTAGAATTTGATTTTGAAAACAACGAATTTAACATAATAAAAGGCATTGATATAGTGTCTATGCTACCAATCAATATATCTGGTGTAAACAAAATAGTTATTGCAAGGCGAGATAAAAATATTTTGTACGAACTCACTTCTACTTCACAAATAGACTCACTTGCTACATTTAAATTTTGGCAAAGCGGACAAATAACTTTTGGAACAATTGATGACAAGAAAATAATAAAAGATTTGCATATTTACTCAAAATATGATTGCGATTTTACAATCACTTCAAATAAAAAAACTTTTAAGTTTTCTATCAAAGGGCAAGACAAAATTCAACGTGTGCCGATTAATCTTGTGGGGAATGAATTTAAGTTTTCTTTGTCATCTACCGCAGATAAAATGCTTATAAAATATCTTGAAATAAATTATGTTACAAAAAGTTATGATTAAAAAAATGTAAAAATCTTTTATTCTTAAAAATTATGTTCAAAAAAGTTTATTGTGTTGTAGTCTTTTGTTTTTACAACAAAATGTTAAAAGGAGACAAAATATGGATAAAGAAAAATTTGACGAAAAGGAAATCAAGGAAGAGTTTATGAAACTCTTGATAAAACTTGGATTATACTAATATGTGGGAAGAAATCTTTAATCAAGCGACTACAAATGGAATATGGGCGGTGCTTTTTGTTGGTTTGCTATTTTTCATCTTGACGGATAGTGCAAAACGCGAGAAAAAGTATCAAGAAACCATTGCAAAACTCAATTCACACCTAGATTGTGTGGAAGATATAAGAGACGAAATAAAAGAAATAAGGACATCACTTATTAAAAAAGGAGATGTTAAAAATTGAAAGATTCAAAAACAAATTTAGATGAAAACATTCAAGACACAACACAAGACACAGAACAAATTTTGGGGAACACACTTGACAATGACACGCAAGAAGAAAAGCCAACTTTCAACCCAAGCAGTTTATCTTTTTGGGTGGGACTTATAGCCATAATTTTAGGAACGCTTGAAGCATTTTTAATTGCTTTCAATGTCCAACTTGAAATAAACCTTTTGGTTGAAGGTGTGTCGACAATTCTTTTTGCTTTTGTTTGTTTTGGTGTTTTAAAAACAAACAACAAAGTTATAACAAAAGACGATATAAAGTCTTCTCTTGAAGAAAATTTAAAATCAAAGAATAAAGATAAAAACGAAGAATAATCAATTTATAAAAACATTGCAAAATCACGACAAATTAAATTGATTTTTCAAATTAAAAATTTGAAATAAAAGTTTTTCGCAAATATTTATAAAAAAGGACAATAAATCAAGGAAAATATTTTGGTTTTCCAGCGGTTTGTTGTTCTTTTTTTTGTGCAAAATTTATTGTGTAATTTCAATATTTTTTCATTTTAAAATTTACTGCTAATTTTAAATTAAAGATTGATTTTCCCCAAAATTTGTATTGTTGTTTATTTGCTTGCTTTTTTTTGTTGTTTCAATATAATAAAAGTATGTATGGTTGCGTGTAAGTTTTTTTGCAACTGCATTTAAAATTTTTATTGTTGGATATTATATGAAGATTTCAAAGGGAATTAAATATGATTTTTAGAAATACTTTTAGGTTACTTTTAAGCAATTTTTCCAATGTTTGGAAAATGCTTGTTTATTATTGTATTTGTGTTGCGTTGACTTTTTGTGTTTGTGGTGTGCTTATTCACCCTATTATTGTAAAATTGTCCGAAGCAAATGTCTTTCAAGATTTTGCAGAAGCGGTAAACGGCTTGTTTTCCGCCACACCTACAACAACCGCAATTTCTTTGCAAGAAGTAGGACGTGTTGCTTTGTCAATTCTTTTGTCAAAAGAGTTGGTTGCCAATTTTATAATTTTGTGTTTTTGGCTTGCTATTGTTTTTCCTTTTACATTAGATTTAGCACAACTTCCTATGGGGGAAGTGTTGTATGGATATATGAGTAGTCAAACAAAATATGGCTTTACAGGTCGTTTTATAAAGACTATTGGCAAGAGTGCGGAATATAGCATTATTAGGATTTTTATGACATTGCTATTCAATGCATGTATTTTGGGGTTGACTTATTTGATAGTAAAGATTGCAACATATGGCAATCCACTCTATTTAGGGCTAGATATTCTTTTGTTGGCGGTTATGTTTGTTGTCGTTGCACTCAAATATTCACTTCTTTCTTGTTGGATGCCTGCAATTTCCGTTCTTGATATGGGTGTTTTTGAAGCATTACGTCAAAACTTTAGATGTATTTCTAGACGTTTTGGAAGTATCTTTTCCAATTGTTTGCTTCTTGTTATGTCCGCTTTTGTATTCAACCTTATTTTTGGTGTGTTTTCATTTACCGTTTCATTTGTCGTATCATTGCCACTCACCGCATTTGTTTTTGTAGTTTTTCAAATGGTTAGTTTCTTTTCTGTACAAGGAATGAGATTTTATGTCTATCCTGATTTGTTTATTTCTCCTAAAACTTTTGAAGAATCTCTCAGCGTTGACGACTCAAAATATATCATTTAATTATAAAAAACTCTTGACAAGTTTGGTTTAATTGGTTAAACTTTCTTAAAGTAAATTAACTTAGGTTGAAACATTTATATTTTTATATAAATGAAAATATACTTTATTACAATCAAATATATAAAAGCAAATAAGGGTTTGTTTGTTTTTATGTTTGTGTAATATGTTTTATAAAATAGGGAACGGGTGCCTTTTTGTCTACCACAAAAATTGTGGTAGACTCCCGCAATTTGCTTGACGCAAATTGCGTAAAATTTAAACTCCGTTTAAATTTAAAAAGGCACCCTTGTCCTACAAAACTTGTTTAGTTTATTAAAAATAAATATAAAAAAATAAAAGGAAAATTATGGAAGAAAATAAAAGAAATTTTTGGGTGCCAGCGATGAGCAACAAACGCACCACGTACAGTTCTGATGTTGATAGCAAGAACGACCACTCATCTACATCAGCAAAACAAAACATTAAAAAAAATGTTAAAGTAGAAGCAAAGACTCAAAAAAATGAAAAGATTGCTTCTCAAAAGAAGTCGTCAAAACCAAAGGAAAACAAAACCAATAAAGTCCAAAAAACTACTACCACAAAGCCTTCACCAAAGAAGTCTTTGAATAGTACTGGTTCAAAAAAGACAACAAATAGGGGTAAAAAGTCAACTAATACACAAGTCAATTTGACCAACGACCAAACTCTTTCATTGAAGAATTTGAGTGCAAGAAAAAAGAATAATGACAAAAAAGACCTTTTTTCTGACAATATCACATCTGACCGCACAGAAAAATCTTTGATAGAAAAGAAACAAATTCCAGACCTTGGCAAATCAAATTTGCGTATCACTTTTATTGGCGGAATTGGCGAAATTGGCAAAAATATGACCGTTCTTGAATATGGCGATGATATGATTATGATTGACGCAGGGCAGTCTTTCCCAGACGAAACTGCTCCTGGGATAGATTCTGTTGTGCAAGACCTTAGTTATGTAGAAGCAAACAAGAAAAAACTTCGTGCTATTTTTATAACTCACGGGCACGAAGACCATATTGGCGGACTTTGGTATGCTTTAAAAACTGTCAAAGCACCAATTTATGGTTCCGCTGTTTCTTTGGGACTAATTGAAGGCAAACTTGCCGAAGCGAAAGAACTTGATGGCACTGTTCTCAAATGTGTCAAAGCAGGCGCAACTGTTAGTGCAGGAAAATTTAAAGTGGAATTTGTTTCAATGACTCACTCCATTCCGGGTGCATTTGGGCTTGCAATTACCACTCCTGTTGGTACGATTTTCCATACAGGCGATTTCAAAATTGACGCTACTCCAATAGGCAATGATTATTGTGATTTAAAGCGTATTGCCGAACTTGGCAAAAAGGGTGTTTTGCTCCTTATGAGTGATAGCACCAATGTTGAAAGACAAGGTTTTTCTCTTAGCGAATCCGTTGTTGGAAAGACTTTCAAGCAACTTATTTCCAATTATAGAGAACAAAGAATTATCATTGCGACATTTGCTTCAAACATTCATAGATTGCAACAAATTGCTGATTTTGCAAAGGAATTTAATAGAAAAATTGCATTTACAGGTAGAAGTATGCGCAATGTTTCCGAAATGGCTATGAAAATTGGCGAACTTCATTGTGATAGAGATTTGATTGTTGATATTGACAAAATTGACAAATACGAAGACAAGGAAATTATCATTATATCCACGGGTTCACAAGGCGAAGTTATGAGTGCTCTCAATCGTATGGCACTTGACGACTATCCAAAGATTAAACTTGGGGATAACGATGTTGTTATTTTGTCTTCATCTCCAATTCCAGGAAATGAAAAACAAATAAACAATTTGATAAACCAACTTTATAGAAAGAATTGCAAAATTATTTACAACGAAATAGCCGAAGTCCACGCTTCTGGGCACGCTTATAAAGAAGAACTTAAAATTATTTTATCTCTTGTAAGGCCAACTTTCTTTATTCCTGTCCATGGGGAATATAGACACCTTAAAAACCAACAACTTTTAGCCAAAGAAATGGGTATGCCAGAAAGAAATATTATTATTCCAGAACTTGGTATGCAAGTGGAAGTTGCAAAAGATTTCATCAAGGTTGCAGGGCAAGTGCCAGCAGGCGATGTCCTTATTGATGGAACAGGTCGTGGCGACAAAGATAGCGATGTTATTCGTGATAGACTTTATCTCGCAAAAGAGGGAATGTGTGTCGTTGTTATAAAAATTGATGAGAATTCAAAACAAGTTGTAGCAAAACCAAGAATATATTCTCGTGGATTTATTTATAAAGATGAGTTAAATGAAATTTTGACTGGCTCACAAGATTTTATTTTGGAACAACTTGCACTTGTAGATTTGAAAGCCTTTGAAAGCACAAGAGAAATAGAAGCCTATGTTAAAAAGATAGCACTTTCTTATTTTTCAAAACATACCAAAAGGCGTCCAATGATTGTTCCTATTGTTATGGAAGTGTAATAAATTGTTGATTGAAAGGGAGCGGACAGGCGCTTGCGAAAATGTGCATTTTCACAATCGCCCCACCCCCTTTTTTCAATTTGAAAAATTGAAAAAGGGGGAACAAAAGTTTTTGGCATTGGCGCAAAAACTTTTGTGTCCGCTCCCTTTTTTATCAAACAAAACTTCCTTGCACTACTTGACAAAATCGTCAAAATAAGTATAATATCTAAACCTAGGTGGACAGGTGGTCGCAAGCTAAATATGGTGTTTAGTTTGAGGAAAGTCCGAGCTTCATTGGACTAGGGTGCTGAGCAACTCTCAGTGGAGGCAACTCTAAGGAAAGTGCAACAGAAATAAACTACGGCATCAAATTTTGTTGTAAAAAGTGTTTACATTTTGCCTTAATAGTGCTGTGCATGTAGTTAAGGGTACAACAAATAGCCGTAAAAGGTGGAAAGGCGGGGTAAGAGCCCACCGGCAAATTGGCGACAATTTGTGCTATGTAAACCCCACTTGAAGCAAGATTAAAAAGGAACGTAATGCGTAGTCCTGCTAGTTCCTTTAAAAGTATCGCTTGAGCATATTGGCAACAATGTGCCTAGATAGATGACCACTTAATACAGAACTCGGCTTACAGTTCACACTAGCAAAATATCTCACAGTTTTTCTGTGAGATATTTTTGTTTAATTTTTAAAAGGATTATCTTTTCCAATTTTTTCTCTTATTTCTTCAATTGCTTTTTTTTCAAGTCTACTTATGTACGACCGCGAAATATTGAGTTTTTTAGCAATTTCTCTTTGCGCATAAATTGGAGTGTTGCCAAGCCCATATCTCATAGATAAAATTTGATATTCTCGTTCGTTTAATGTGTCTTTTGCAAGATTAATCAATCTTTCGGTTAAAACAGAATTTTCAACATTTTCAATCACGTCTTCATCGTTTGGAATAATATCTTGCAACGAAACTTCATTGCCGTCTTTATCTTTTCCTAGTGTTTCGCTAAGGGACATAACTTGTGTGTGTTTTTTGTTGACTCTTAAAAGCATTAAAATTTCATTTTCAATACAACGTGCCGCATAGGTAGAGAATTGTGTATTTTTGCCATATTCAAAAGTATTGACCGCTTTGATAAGCCCAATAGAACCAACAGATATAAGGTCATCACTTTCAGCAGAACCCCCATATTTTTTTGCAACATGTGCAACAAGTCTTAGGTTGTGAGAAATGAGTTTTTCTTTTGCCTTTTTATCCCCATTTTTATATCTTCTAAAGTACTCTTTTTCTTGCTTTTCTTCAAGTGGTTTTGGAAAATTTGAAGCATTATTGACATAGGCAGAAAAAAGCATAATTTTATTCATAAAAGCCATAAAACTCTCAACAATCATATATCAACTCCCTTATCTATACTTTTATGTTGAAATTTGTCAAAATTTGCTTGTCCAATTGTTTTTTGTGAATATATGGTTGTCATTGGCACAAAAATATGGACTTTTTGACCTAAATATTGTTGTTGGAGTTTAATTGGTCGCGGGGGAGCGGGCAACGAGCCAAATGGCTCGTTCGTCCGCTTGCCAGCCCCAAAACGGGCTTGCAAGCGGGCGTGTCAAGGCTTTGCACCCCAAAGCCTTGACGCCCGCTCCCCCTTATGCAAAGTTATTTTTTAAATAAAAATCATTTGTCAATTTCAATTATTTAATAAAACTTTGACTTTTTGTTATGTTGTGATAATATTTAAATAAGGGATAAAAAGATTTCAAGGAGACAAATAAAATTGGACAACCTATTTCAAAATTTATACAACGATAAAAAACCTTTGGCAGAAAAAATGCGACCAACAAATTTGGACGAATTTGTAGGACAAAAGCACATTTTAGGGAAAGGGAAATTGCTCTATAGACTTATTGAAGCAAAAAGAGTGCCAAGTGTTATTTTTTACGGGCCTCCAGGGACAGGCAAAACAACTCTCGCTCAAATAATTGCAAACACGAGCAACTCAAAATTTGTCAAACTCAATGCGATTTCAAATGGTGTCGCAGATGTAAAAGCGGTTATTGACCAAGCCAAAAAAGATTTTGAATTGTATGGGCAAAAAACTTATCTTCTTCTTGACGAATGTCATAGGTGGAGCAAGGCTCAAAGCGATTCACTTTTATCTTCTCTTGAGAATGGTTATCTTCTTTTTGTTGGGTGTACAACTGAAAACCCAAGTTATAGTATGACCAGAGCAATAGTTTCTAGATGCTCGGTTTTTGAGTTTAAAAGGTTGGGCGAAGAAGATATAAAACTTGTTTTAAATAGGGCATTGAATGCCGAAAATGGGCTAAAAGCATACAATGTCAAAATGGACGATGAAGCCCTAAACTACATTGCTTCCGCTTGTGGCGGTGATGTGCGAAGTGCCTTGAACGGCCTTGAACTTGGCGCAATAACAACTCCCAAAAATAAAAATAAAGAAACAATTATTACCAAAGAAATATTGGCAGAATGTTTGCAAAAGAAAGCAACAACTTTAAACGAAGATGTGTATTACGATTTGCTTAGTGCTTTTTGCAAAAGTTTGCGTGGAAGTGATTCAACCGCGGCCTTGTATTATGCCAATAGACTTATTGAAGGTGGAATAGAACCACAAGTGCTTGCAAGACGCACAATTTGTCATGCTAGCGAAGATGTTGGCTTTGGAGCACCTATGGCACTTTTGCAAGCGTGTGCCGCATTGTATGCCTTGGACAATCTTGGTATGCCAGAAGGCAATTTGGCTTTAACTCAAGCCATAATTTATGTGTGCGAGTCGCCAAAAGACAATAGGGTAGTTGTAGCAATGAATAGGGCACAAGATGATGCCAAAAATCACCCAGACGACAATATTCCGCCATATCTTAGAAACCACACCCCACAAAGCAAATTTTACAAATATCCGCACGATTATGGTGGATATGTGGAGCAACAATATTTGCCAAATAGTTTAAAGAATAGAAAATATTTTGAAAGGAAAACCTCTAAAAAAGACTAAAATTTTTTATTTTATAGGGCAATATATAACTTTAAAATAAAATATGACAAAATTGTCAAAATAATATAGTAGACAAAATCGTTAGGCGTTTTTGAAAAACTATGGTATGGTATAGTTGTAAAAGGGGAAAAATATGAAAATAAAAAATAGATTTTTTAGTATTGTTTTTGCAGTTTTACTTGTGTTGCCTATGATGTGTTTGCTAAGTGGCTGTGGCGGAGATGAACCTATCCCAAAAGAGTATGCTTGGGGTAAAACCTTTAGTTATCAAGGTGTGTTTGTTGCTAACAAAGGACAGTATGGTATGGGCGGGACCCCTTATGGCGAATTGCTAAAAAGTGAGTATAACAAGAATAATATTGATTTAGAAAAAGTGACTATAAATGGGGAAACAAAGGATTTGACCTCGGCTTGCAAAGGAATGACTGCGGACGCATTTATCTCACACATTGACAATCTTGCCAAGACAATGTTAGAGAAAAAATATGAAAATTTTGTTGTAAAGGTCGGTAGTGAAGAAGAAAAAACAGTAACAATAAACAACACAACATACAATTGCGTTTTGCAAGGCGGAGATTATTATAATATAAAAGAAAATGACAACAATGTTGGTGGTTTTAATTCTTTAATTTCCCTAGACGTTGACGGCAAAACAAAGGGGTGCTTGAATTTGAGTTATAATAAATTTCAAGATACTTATTATAATATTTCAATGAGTTTCCCAACAATAACGATTTGCAATGATGCCTCGGCAGATAAAAATACCAATGGAGATGAAGTTGAATCGACTTCAATTAGTATTCAATACTATCCATATTTAAGTAAGGTAAGCGAATAATAAGTAAAAATTGATATATTTAAAATTTGAAAACAAGTATGAAAAGTATCTTGAAATTATAAAGAATTAAGTTTTGAACAAAAAAATACCACAAGAATTGGGGTGAACCCCAATTATCAAGTGGTATTTTTTTATAAAAATTTTAGGCTTGCGACACTTCTTCATCAACAGCTTTGCGAATAGAAAGTCCAATGCGTTGCTTTTGAAGGTCAATATTGATTATCTTTACTTTTACAATATCCCCAACAGAAAGTTCTTCGCTTGGGTGTTTGATAAATCTATCGCAAATCTCGCTTATATGTACCAATCCGTCTTGGTGAACACCAATGTCCACAAAAGCACCAAAGTCAATAACATTTCTCACTGTTCCACGCATAATCATTCCAACTTTTAGGTCTTCTATGCTCAAAACGTCGCTTCTAAGTTCAGGTTTTGGCAAATCATCACGAATATCTCGCCCTGGTTTTAAAAGTTCCTTGACAATGTCGTCTAGGGTAGGGACACCAACACCACATTCGCTAGCGACTTTTTCTTCGCCTTTTGCGCCAATAAGTCTAGGCAAGTCTGCCATTGCTTCTGTCCCAATATCTTTTTCCGTCATATTAAACATTTTCAAAAGTTTTTCGGTGGCGGAATAACTCTCTGGGTGAACACCTGTATTATCCAAAATGTTTTTTTCGTTTGGAATACGAAGGAAACCTGCACATTGTTCATAGGCTTTTGCACCCAACTTGTTTACTTTCAAAAGTTGGTTACGAGTGGTAAATTTGCCATTTTCACGCCTAAAATCAACAATGTTTTTTGCAATAGAAGCATTGAGTCCTGATACGTGTTCAAGAAGTTTATAACTTGCTGTGTTTAGGTCAACCCCTACTGAGTTGACGCAATCTTCCACAACCCCATCAAGCACAGTCGACAACCTTTTTTGTGGCATATCGTGTTGATATTGTCCAACACCAATAGATTTGACGTCAATTTTGATGAGTTCGGCAAGTGGGTCTTGTAGACGTCTTGCAATACTTACGGCACTTCTTAGACTAACATCATAGTCAGGGAATTCTTCCGCCCCCAACTTGCTTGCACTATATACACTTGCACCTGCTTCGTTTACAACCATATATTGCACCTTTCTATCAAGTTTTTTGATAAGGTTGCTTACAAAAATCTCACTTTCCTTGCTTGCCGTTCCATTCCCAATAGAAATAGCATCAACATTATGCTTTTTGACAAGGTCTGAAATAATTTCTTCACTTTTTTCAATTTGATTGTGTGGTGGGGTAGGGTAGATAACTGTTTTATCAATAACATTCCCATTTTGGTCAATAACAGCAACTTTGCAACCAGTTCTATATGCTGGGTCAAGCCCCAAAATAACCTTATCTTTCAAAGGTGGTTGCATAAGAAGTGGTTTTAGGTTGACTTCAAACATTTTTATTGCTTGTTCGTTTGCTTTGTCTGTAAGTGTTGTCCTAAGTTCTCTTACAAGGGAAGGTTCAATAAGTCTTTCAAAACTATCTTTTACAACTTCTTTTATGAAATCTTCATAAGAACCATTTTTGACCAAAACTTCATCTAAAATAAGTTCTTCGCATCTTTCAAAATTTGTTTCAACATCAACTTTCAAGCAATCTTCTTTTTCGCCCCTATTTATAGCAAGTATTCTATGGCTAGGAATTTTGTTTACAGGTTCTTTGTAGTTTTCATATGTTTGATAAACAAGATATTTTTCGCCTGGCTTTAATGTCGTTACAATTTGAGCGGAATCATAAATAAATTCTCTCAAAGTTTTTCTTATTTCCGCATCATCGCTTATCATTTCTGCAATAATGTCGCTAGCACCAGCAAGTGCTTCTTTTTCGTCTTTTACACCCTTTTCTTCGCTAACATAATCTTTTGCAAGTTCTTCCAAAGTGTGTTTATCTTTTTGTTTAAAGATAATTTCCGCAAGTGGTTTGAGCCCTTTTGCTTCTGCAATGGTTGCCCTTGTTTGTCTTTTTGGCCTAAATGGTCTATAAATATCTTCTAGTTCGGTTAGGGTAAGGGCTTTGTTTAATTTATCCATAATTTCAGGCGTCATTTTTTCTTGCCCTTCAATGAGTTTTACAATTTCTTCTTTTCTTTTTTCAAAATTTCTCAAATAGTCAAGTCTGTCTGCAAAATCTCTTATAATTTGGTCGTCAAGACTGCCGTGCATTTCCTTTCTATATCTTGCAATAAAGGGAACGGTGCAACCTTCGTCCAATAAATTTATAATATTGTTTGCATAGTCAAGCCTAATGTTAAATTCCAAACTTAATGCTTTTGCAATGTCCATTTTGTTATCCTTTCGTTGTGTCAAATTTTACAATATGTTAAAAAAACTTAAACAAGTTTTATTTTGTGTGCTTCAAGATAATATCTCTTTTCTCTTGCTTCACCAATAGAGAATGCCTTTCTTGGCAAAACTCCGTGTTTTATAACAAATTCAAAGAGTTGTGTCTTGTCAAGGGTAGGGAGTGTTATCCCAACTGCCTTTTTGTCCTTGTTGCAAATCTCTTTCAAAGAGTCAAGCCCGTGAATGTAGTCCACAGTCATTTCAAGTTCGTCTGCAAGACATTTGTCAATATATTCTTGCACCATTTTTATTGCAAGTGGTGTGTTGTTTGGCAAAGAGAATGTTTCTTCTTTCCCGTTTACAATAAGGGTTTGAGTTATCAAATCTTTTTCGTCAACATTGTTGTCTTTTGCAAGTTTTTTAAGCCCTTTTACAAATTTGCCAGAAGCATTTTTTACAACTCTAAATATTGGGCTAAACTCAATGCCTGCATCGTGAATGTTGACAACTTCAACAAGTGCATATCTTGCTGGGTGGCTGTCCAAAAGTTCTGCTGGCAAAGTTGCTTTCAATCTATTCCAATGTTCTTTTGCTGTTGCCAAACTATGATTGCCATCACCCACTGCAAAAAGGAGTGGTGTTTCGCTATTAAATGCTTTTTTGAGATACTCTGGTGCTAAAAGTTTGTCAAATTTTGCAATGACACTATCAACATCTTTTATTTTGTATCCTTCAAGGTGTCCACCTTCCATATTTAGATTGAAATCATACACTTTTTCAAGTTGATTCCTATTTTGATACAATGTGTCTGCGATATGTTCATCTCTATCATCATACAAAAGCATAATGTGAGGGAATTCAAAGATAGAGTCTTTTCTTATTTCAACTCTTGGCGGAATTCTTTCAATAATAGTCCCTTCTGTTGCCTTGATAAGTGCTGGCACGTCTGGTCTAAAATCATAAGTTTCAAGGTCAACGTTTAGCATAATTCCTAGTCTTTTTGGGTGCAATTTTGTAGAACGATTGACAAGTATCATACAATTGCCTTCATCTTCAAGAAGTTTTTTGTCATAATACTCTTTCATTTTATTGTTGATTTGCTTTATTCTTTCGCTATTATCCTTGCTTAGATAAAGTTCTGGGAAAATAAGGTCAAGTGTTGTTGGAGCACCGTCCACATAACTCTTGAGAGTCTCCCAATATTCTGGCTCGCTTGTAAATTGGTCGCAAGCAATGACCGCCCACTTAGACATATCAAAGTTCTTTCGTGGTAAATAAATGTGTTGTTTTTTTATAATTGACATTTGTCTCTCCTTTTTTATAAAACTTTGGCAAAATTGCTTTATTGCCACAATTTTTGCCACAATTTACACTCTTTTACTATATCACTAATAAAGCAAATTTCAAAAAGATTTTCATTGTTTTAATAAAAAGAAAATATATAAATTTTTTAGACGTAATTATTGCTATATTTTTATTTTGTTATGGATAAATTCTAATATTTTTCAATTTAACATATATATGTGTAGGCGGTGTGTATGTTTTTTTTACTTGATGAAATTTCAAAAATGAGTGGACTTCCTTTGGATATGATAAACAAAGGTTTTAGGATAATAAATTTTTGCAACAAGGCTGTGTATGTAGAAGGTTACACCGCCTTGATAGATGTAAATTTAAACGAAATTGGCATAAAACTCAAAAAAGGACTTATCAAACTCAATGGGGACGATTTGAAAATAAAAAATATGACACTTGACACTCTTCTTGTAACGGGCGACATTAGACAAATTGAAATGGGGTAAAAATGGCAAAAACTCTTTATAGAATAACGGGACTAAATTTTAAAAAGTTTTTAAACGAACTCAAAAAAAACAAAATAACAATTTTGTGCCTTACAAAAATAGACTACAATCAATTTGAAATTATGGTAGACAACTCTCAACGATTTTTGTCTATTTGCAAAGATTTTAAATACAAAGTGGACGAAGTAAAATTGTCAAAAAAAGAAAAATTTTTGCGACTATTCAAAAGAAACTTTATTTTTGTTTTGCTTTCAATCATTATTTGTTTTTCTATTTGCTTTTCGTCAAATTTTGTGTTTAGAGTGGAAATTTATGGACTTGAAAGCGTAGACAAAGAAGAAATTGTAAATGTTTTAAATAAAAATGGTTACAAGGTTGGACAATTAAAAAACAAGTACGATTTGGACAATATACAACCAATTTTGGTTAAAAATATAGATAAAATAAGTTATGCAACGGGGATAATAAAGGGAAGTACTCTTGTTGTTAGTGTTTATGAAAAAATTGACAACAGCCCCTATATTTATGACTATTTGCCCATTTTTGCCCCTTTTGATTGTATTGTAAAAGAGATTTCTTTGGTGTCTGGGACGATAAAAGTTGCACAAAACGAAATGGCAAAAGCGGGGGACACAATAATTGCCCCTTATGTTGAAACAAAAGATTTCAAATGCTTGCCAATTCCTGCCAAAGCACAAATAAAAGCCTATGTTGAGATAAAAGAAAATATCCAAGTGGACAAAAATTTGGATAATGTGCAAAATTTAATTGAAGAATTGAAAAAAAAGTTGTATAATACCTTATCTTGCAAGGTTAAATCATATATTGTTGATGAAGAAATCGTGCAAGAGAACAATCTTTTGACCGTAAAATTGTATGGTACAATTGAGTTTTAAAAAGTGGTGAAAATATATAAATGAACGTATTATTGGTAGTTGATATGCAAAATGGTTTCATAAAAGATGACAAGCATAAAGAGTTAAGCAAGAAGATTGAAAAACTTGTAAATTCCAATGCTTATGATAAAATTTTTGCCACAAAATTTGTCAATGATAGGACTAAAAACTCTTTGTACGAAGACAAACTTAATTGGAAAGAACTCAAAACAAAGGTTGAACAAGATTTTTCGCTTACTTTTCCCAAAAATGTTGTAGTGTTTGAAAAAAATACTTATGGACTAAATCAAAAAGATTTAAAGACACTTAAATCTCTTAAAATAGACAAAATTGACATTTGCGGTGTAGAGTCAGATGCTTGTGTGTATGCTATTGCATTGCAATTGTGGGATATGGGGATTTATCCAAACATTTTGATTAACTATGTTTTGGGCAATATTGATATGAAACCTGTATTTTTGTGGCAATTTGGCAAAGTGGACGAAAGGAAATAAAGTTAAAAAATTGTTTTATAAAACAAATTAAACGAAAGAACAAAGGATTATATAAAATGAAAGTATTTATAAATGATTATGCATTATCAAAAAATTTTAAAAAACTTATTATAAAATTGTTAAAAACAGCAAACAAATATTCAAAATTCAATCAAAGAAAAGTGCAAGTTGAGATAAGTTTTGTAGACAAGGAACAAATTAGGCTTCTTAACAAGAAGGAAAGAAACGTAGACAAAGCAACCGATGTATTGTCTTTTCCAACTCTCAACCTAAAACCTATGCAAAAAATAAAAATAAAAGATTTCAAAGATGATATTGACCAAGAAACAAAGCACCTTATGTTGGGCGATATTATTATTTGTGAAGATGTTGCAAAGAAAAATGCCGAAGAATATGGACATTCGTACGAAAGAGAACTTTGTTATCTCATTGTCCACGGCTTTTTGCATTTGCTTGGCTATGACCATATGGAAGAAGACGACAAAAAGGTTATGCGTGCTTTGGAAGAAGCGGTTTTGAAAAAATATAAAATTACAAGGGAACAAAATGAAGATTAAATGTGGTGTTGTGGGGGTTGTAGGGCTTCCAAATGCGGGGAAGAGTAGCCTTGTCAATGCCCTTATACAAGAAAAAGTGTCCATTGTTTCGCCCAAGCCACAAACTACACGAAACAATGTTATGGGGATATACAATGACGACAATTCTCAAATTGTTTTTGTAGACACTCCGGGGCTAAACAAAGCGGATAGCGGGCTTGGTGATTATATGCAAAAAAGCATAAAAGGTGCTGTGAGTGATGTAAGTGCCGTTTGTCTTGTTGTGGATATTGAAAAGGGTGTTACAAAAAAAGATTTGCAACTTATAGACAATTTTTATGCGTCCAAAACCCCTGTTGTTGTGGTTTTGTCCAAAACAGACCTTGTAAGTGCCGAAAAGGTTGCAAAAACGCTTGAAAGTTTTGTCCCAATTATAGACAAATGCGAAGTTGTGCCTGTTTCTAGTTTGAAACATAAAAATCTTGACACTTTGCTTGAAGTTGTCAAAAAATATTTGCCAGAAGTTGAAGATGACGAAAAACTTTTTGACGAAGATTATTACACCGACAAGCCCCTTAATTTTTTGGTGGCGGAAATTGTGAGAGAAAAGGCTCTTTATTTGTTGAATGACGAAATCCCGCATGGGATAGCGGTTAAAGTGGAAAGTTTCAAGGAAGACGACACTTTGTGCACAATAGATTGCCTTATCGTTTGCGAAAAAGATTCTCACAAAGCAATTATCCTTGGCAAACAAGGGGAAATGATAAAAAAAATAGGGCATAATGCACGAGTAACCATACAAAAAATCATTCAAAAAAAGGTTATTCTTAATTTATTTGTCAAAGTTAAACGAAATTGGCAAAATAATTTGGAGTTTTTGGATAGTTTGGGTTATAATATAAAAGACCTATGAGATTGTTTTAATTTCAATCAATTTGTGTCATAAATATATTTTGATATCAAATCAAGATGCAAAAGTATAAATTTTTGAAAATTTTCACATACTAGCGAAGGACAAAGTGTTTTATAAAAGGGGAAAGTCTATGGAAAAAGAATTGGAAGATAATCAACCAAATTACAAGTTGGGTAAAGTTTTAGATGGACTTTTTTATAAAACTGGGAACTTAGGTTTTAAAGTTTTGGGAGAATTGATGTCCACATCTGAAAAAAATTTTGAAAATTATTTGGTAACACTTGAAAAATTCTGTGAAAAAGATAAAGATTTTGATAGTTGCCCAAATTTATAAAATCTAATCTAAGAATAACAGTTTGTATAAGATATTATGGATAAAATCGTAAAAGGTATTGTTTTAAAGGCAAAGGACTATAAAGAAAATGACAAATTACTCACACTTTTAACCTTGGAAGAAGGGAAAATTGTTGTGCGTGCAAGGGGAGTAAAAAAGGCAACTTCAAAATTGAAAGCCTTTTGTCAAGTTTTTTGTTTTGGCGAGTTTGAACTTGTAAATGGCAAGCCTTTTTTTATTTTGTCTGGGGTTAAAACTTTTGATAACTTTTATTCGCTCACAACAGATTATGACAAGTTCGTTTTGTCTAGCCTAGTCCCCCTTTTGCTTGACAAAATTTGTGTTGAAAACACAATGTATTCAAATCTTTTTTTGAGTGCAATAAAAACTCTTTCTCTTGTCAATCTTGATGCCGTTTCGCCACATTTGGCACTTACAAAATTTTTTTTAGATACACTTTACTACGAAGGTGTTTCCTTTGACTTTTTTCAATGTTCTAGTTGTGGGGATGCTTTAAACAACAAAATTTTTCTTGACCTTGATAGTGGGGAATTTGTGTGCGGAAGTTGTCTTTCAACGGGGAATTTTGTAGAGATAACCCTTGGTATGCTATCTGGACTAAAAATGATAAATGACACAAGTTTTGACAAGTTGCAAACAATAAAACTCAACAAAACTTTGCTTGAAAAAATCTTTGTTGTTTTGCTTAAAGATATAGCCAATAGATTTGATATAAATTACAATTTGTTAAAA
>CAZLYY010000002.1:0-4983 GCA_964563895.1 uncultured Christensenella sp.
GCGGACAAAGACTTTTTTAACTTCTTTTCAAAGTTGTTTAAAATATTGTTTATTTCAATTTTTATGCCAAAGGGCGATAGAGAAAAAACATTAAGACTTACCTTGTCTTGCAAATTATTTTTAAACACAATTTTTGATGGGGTGAAATTTAAGGTGGGAAAATTGGCAAAAACACTAGAAAAACAACTTATAGATGCAAAAATCAAGTTGTTTTCTGTCAAAAATTGCCCAACGTCATAAGCAAAACTTGATATTTCAAAAAAATCAAAATATGTTTGTTGAACATTGCTTGATGATAAAAAATCTAATTTTATACAACCTGTTGTGTCTAAATTTTGTCCAATTTCCAAAATTTTAAATTCCCTATCCAAAACAAAAGTTTTGTTGTCTTCAACAAGATAAAAGCAACCTACTCTTTCTTCCAAAGTGATAAGGAGTGTGTTTGGAAAAACCGCTTGAATTGATTTTACGCATAAATTTGGATTTTTCTTTTCCAAATCGCAAATATATTGCGTTTTTGATTGTGTAAAAAGAAGTTGTCCGTATTTGAAGTATACCGATGAAATTATTTTGTCTATATTTTCGCTAGAACTCAATTTGTCATCATATTCTCCGTCAAATTTTATTTTCACATATTGCAATTGAAACAATGTTGACGAAAGTGAAAGCATTACACACAAAAAAATGAGAACAAAAATCATTATTGCTAAGCGTTTTTTCTTCATACACACTTCCTTTTATTGTTTTTTAGGCTTGTCCACTCAAAATTGCTTGAAATATTTGTGCAAAATTGATTGGTTGAATAAAGTTTTGCAACCAACATAACAAATCAAACTCTTGTTATATCAGCACCTAGAGAATTGAAAACCTTTTCTATTGATTCGTAACCACGGTCTATATTATGTACATCATTTACAATTGTTTGACCATTGGCACACATTCCTGCCATAACAAGTCCTGCACCTGCTCGTAAATCTGTGGCAACGACATTTGCTCCATACAACATTTTGGCACCTTTTACAATAGCGACTTGACCTTTTGAAATGATATTTGCCCCCATTTTGATAAGTTCTGGAATGTGTTTAAAACGAGTTTCAAACAAGTTTTCTGTTATGACACAAGTCCCTTGGCTTACACATTGAAGTGCTAGCACTTGTGGTTGCAAATCGGTTGGAAAGCCAGGATAAGGCAAAGTTTCAATTTTATCAAAAGATTTTTTTTGCCCATCGCTACACAACCTAATGTTATCATCTTTAATTTGCAAGTCAAACCCTGCATTGTGGAATTTGTTTAAAAGTGAGCAAATATGCGAAGAATTGACATTTTTTACCAAAATATCTCCCCCACACATTGCACCTGCCAAAAGATAGGTGCCAGCAATTATTCTATCGGCAATTGGTGTGTATTCTGTTCCGCAAAGATTGTCAACCCCGACAATTTCAATTGTGTCCGTTCCCGCACCAAAAACTTTTCCGCCCATAGAATTTATAAAATTTTGCAAGTCAACAATTTCAGGCTCTTTTGCACAATTGTAAATTCTTGTTGTTCCACTTGCCAAGACACTTGCCATCATAATATTTTCGGTTGCTCCAACACTAGGATAATCAAGATGGATATCCGCCCCTACAAGTTTCTTTGCATAACAAACAATTTTACCATATTTTTCGTCAATTTTTGTGCCAAGAGCTTTCAACCCCTTTAAGTGCAAATCAATGGGTCTAGCACCTATTTCGCAACCGCCCGGATAAGAAACCATCGCGCAACCAAATCTTGCAACAAGTGGGCCTAATAAAAAAATTGATGAACGAATTTGTTTTGATAGTTCATCTGGCAACATACAATTGGTTATATTTTGGCAATCTATATGTAATTGTTTTTGTCTTTTTTCAATCTTAGCCCCTAAAATTTCAAGCAATTTTAACATATTGTCAATATCATTAAATTTTGGGCATTCGTGAAGAATAATTTTCCCTTTACACAAAATACAACTTGCTAAAATTGGCAAAAAAGCATTTTTTGATTTTGGCACACAAGTACTACCGACGAGTTTATGCCCGCCGTTGATTATAAATTTATCCATAAAACAAACCCCTTATTATCATTTTATGGAAAAAACATTATTTATGTTAAAAATGAGTTTAAAACTACAAAGATAATTTAATTTTCTTTTATAAGTTACCCAAACTTGCGACAAAACAAACAATTGTGTTGTTCTATCCATTTATAAAATTTTATTATCTTTTACAAAATTTGAAACTTCCAAAAAGTTTTTATCATAATTGTAATTTTTTTGACCAAAACTCAACCACATTTCCGACCAAGACATTCCATCTTGCAACATTTGTTTTACATCTTTATCTTGAGACATTTTGTTGTTGTGTTTCATTTGCAAATCAACACAATTTTGCTCGTCATATAATTTTGCTTGAATGTCGCACTCCAATTTATCACAAAAGTATGCAAACTTTGCTTCTGGAGTTTTTCTTTCATCAAACTCAAAAATTAATTTTTTTATATTTTCCGCATTTGTTAACTTTTTGAAAATTTGAACAACCGCTTGGTGCCCCAACTTTTGTTTTTCGTCCTTATCCATTTGAAAACAAGTTATATCACCAATAACAACTTCTTCCATTTCGTGAACGGCAAGCATTGTTATCACTTTTTCAATGTCAATTTGATATTTGTATTCGCTCCACATCGCAAGAGCCAACATTTGCACGCCATAGATATGCTCGGCAATGCTTTCTACACGAAATCTATCTACATTCCAATCTTTCCAACCTGTTCTTACAATGTCTTTTAATTTGTTGCACATTGTATAAAATTCTATTACATCTTTTGCGTTGTTCATTTTATCACCTGTTGAAATTGTTCTATTATTTTACCATCTTTGTATATTCCATACAAAAAATCTGGCTTAAAATCTTCTTGTGGCAATGCACCAAAATAGATATTAAAATTGTCAATATGTAATTTATTTACAATTTCATTTATGTGCTTTAAGGCATCTTGAATCACCAAATCGTCATAAATAAAATTATCCTTATAAAACAACAATCTGCCATTGAAAAAATAACCCCTAGTGAGTTTGTTAAATTCGTCTTTACCTATACCTTTGCTCTTGCAATATTCAAAATGGGACATAGAACAATTTTGTGGCAAAAAGTCCACCTTGTTTTTGTAAATCAAAAAAGCCTTTCTTTGTTTGTGAAAGTCCCTTGCAGATTCTTTTGTTTCATATCTATAATCCATAGTTAAACTCCATCGCCCAAAATTATACCATATAGGATAATAAAAGGCAAAAAGAATTTAATTTTTGAATAAAAAGACAAATGTTTGTCTCCATAAACTTCATTTTTTCTTACATTTTAAAGTAAACTCTTGAAATGAAGTCCCTTTTTGTTTGGATTCATAATCAATATTAAGCAAAACTCCCATAGCGGACATAAAAACAACTATGGACGTGCTACCACTGCTGATAAAAGGTAGGGGCAAACCTGTTGGCGGGATACTACCCGTTACCACCGCAACATTGAGAAAAGTTTGTATTGCGATAACAGAAACGATGCCACTTGCGAGATAACAACCAAAACGATTTTTTGCATTAAGCGCAACCTTTATACCAAAAATAATTAGCAAAACAAAAAGTAAAATTAAAATTGTTGCACCTACAAACCCAAATTCTTCACATATAATTGAAAAAATAAAATCACTTTCGGCAAACGGAAGAAAAAGATATTTTTGGCGAGAATTGAAAAGTCCAACACCGAACAAGCCACCATTTGAAATTGCAAAAAAAGATTGGATAAGTTGATAGCCTTCACCTTTTGGGCTTGACCAAGGATTTATAAATGCAAGCAATCTAAGTAAACGATAGGGCTCTATGATAATCAAAATTGGAATGAGCAAAGCAAATGGAATACAAAGCAACAAAAAGTGCTTGAAAGAAACACCACCGACAAACAACATAAACAACATTATGAGCCCCATACACATTGTTATTGACATATTAGGCTCTAATATAATCATAAGGCAATAGCCACAACCGACCAATAGGACGGGTAAAATTGTGCTAAATTTTTTGATTTTTTCGTGATTTTTAGCCAAAAAAGTACTCGAAAATAGGACAAACGCAAACTTCGCTAATTCACTAGGTTGTATGGTAAAACCGACCAGTCGGACCCAACGCCTTGCGCCATAGTTCTCAACACCTATACCCGGAATAAACACAAGAGCCAATAAAATAAATGTAAAAATGACAAAAATGATACTAAATTTTGAGAGTTTGTTGTAGTTAAATTTTGAAAAAAATATCATAAAAACAAAGCCGACAACAATGCCCAAAATTTGTTTTATCAAAAAAAAATATTGATTGTTGTAATTTCTACTTGCAGAATAAAAACTTGCACTATAAACCATAAGAGCACCAAAGCACACCAAGAAAAGAGTCAAAAGAAAAATCCATTTTGAATTGTTTGATTGCATTTTTGATAGTTTGGTTAATTTTGTGTTGAAATCTTTTTGTCCTTTTTGAGAATTAGAAATTTTCATAATAGTCCTTTATATATTTTAGGAACATTTCCCCACGTTCTTTGTAAGAAGAAAACTCGTCAAAACTTGCACAAGCAGGCGACAACAAAATAATATTGTTTTGTTCTTGACAAGCAAGATAAACCGCTTGGCAAAGGTTTTCACATTTTTCAATTGGAATATTTGAGTTTGTTTTTTTATGAGAAGAAAGCAATTTGTCCGCAGTTTTGCCAAATACAAAAATTTTTTGGACATTGTTTGGAATGTCAAGAAACAATTCATCAAAATCACAATTTTTATCACTTCCACCACACAACAAAATGATTGGAGAATCAAAACTTTTTGTTGCTTTTATGGTTGAAGCGACATTGGTTGCTTTGCTATCGTCAAAAAATTTGTTGCCGGTTTTTGACAAATAGACCAATTGCAAACGGTGTGAATTGGGTAAAAAAT
>CAZLYY010000002.1:5083-18474 GCA_964563895.1 uncultured Christensenella sp.
GCTGGAACAATTGCATAATCATATTTGTTTTGATTGGAAAAAATTGATTTTTTTACCGCTAAATAATTGCCCATATCGTTGTGTCTATCAAGGTGGTCAGGGGAAATATTTATAAGGCAAGCAATGTTGGGGTGAAAAGTTTTGCAACTTTCAAGTTGAAAAGAACTTGTTTCGCAAACATAAACAACATTTTGTTCGTCTTGTGCCACTTTGCTTGAAAAAGGAATACCAATATTCCCTACTTTTTCACATTTAATTTTTGCATTTTTTAAAATTTCATAAACAAGTTCAGTTGTTGTCGTTTTGCCATTAGTGCCAGTTATTGCAACAAGGGTACAAGTTTTGTCCATATAAGAATAAGCAAGTTCTAATTCTCCCACGACATCAATATTTTGTTCCTTTGCAAATTGGACAAGTGGCTCTTTGATTGAAATTGCGGGACTGAGTATAATTTTATCCATTTTTAAGATTAACCTTTTGGTCAATTCGTCTACTAAAATTATATTTTTGTCATCATTCTTAAAATTTGACCTTATGTCAACATTATCATCAAAAATGTAAAAACGATTGTCAATTTTATTGGTCAACAAATCAACTCTTTTCAACAAATCCAAACTTGCTTGCCCACTTTTTTTAAAACCCCAAATTAAATAATTCATATTCCCCCTAACAAAGCGAGAGTAAAAGTCCCCACTACTATTGTTAGTACTATGTATATGAAAACAATTTTTGTTTCATTCATTCCTTTATGTTCCAAATGATGATGAAATGGTGCCATAAGGAATATTCTTTTTTTTGTTCTTTTGTAGTGTAGGACTTGGATAATCACACTTAATGAAGATATCACAAACATTATTCCAACGATTGGAATGTACAAGGTTGTCCCATTGAAACAACATATGCAAGACAAAAGCGCTCCAAGTGAAAGCGAACCAGTATCCCCCATAAAAATTTTGGCAGGATTGGTGTTAAAAACCAAAAAACCAAGCAAACCGCCCGAAACTGCGACACAAATTATATTGAGATTTTGCATTTGTTGAACATATTCAAAATTATAAGAAATTCTTGAACAATAAAAAGAATTGATTAAAGCAATGAATAAAAAGACAATCAAACTAACACTTCCAGCCAAGCCGTCAAGACCATCGGTCAAATTAACACTGTTTGTTGTAGCAATAAAAATTAAAACTATGTATGGAATAACAAGCCAGCCAAAATCAATATTTATCAAAGTAAAGGGCAAATAAACACCCCTTATTGCATCATTTTTATATACAAAAAATGCAACAATAAAAGCAATTGCAAGTTGAAAAACAACTTTTTGATATGCTCTAAGCCCTAAATTTCTTTTAAATTTAATTTTTATAAAGTCATCAAGAAAACCAACAATTGCATATGATAAAAAAATTGCCAAACAAAAAATTGTAAGGGTTAAATTTGATTTCGCAAAAATTAGACTTGCTATAATTGTTGGAAGTATAAAAATAACCCCACCCATTGTTGGCGTGCCTTGCTTTGTAAAATGCTCTTCAACATAGCCTAAAATATTTTGTCCAAATTTGAATTTTTTTGCAAATTTTATGTAAAAAGGTGCAATGATTATACTTAAAACAAATGAAAAAAGGAAACAATAATAAATCATAACTACCACCTTTTAATTATTTTGCAAATTTTTATCAATTTTTATACTTTTTTTATAAAATATAAATGCATTGTTTATTTGAGTAATTTTTGAATAATTTTGAATATTTTTAAATAGAAGTCAATTTATACAATAAAAGGCTTAACTATTTCAAAATCATCAAAGTCGTATTTTCTTCCTTTTATCTCTTGAAATTTTTCGTGTCCTTTGCCAGCGATCAAAATAATATCATCTTTTTTGGAAAATTTAAGGGCTTTTAAAATTGCCTGTTTTCTATTGGTATAAAAAATATAATTATTCTTTTTAAAACCTTTTACAATTTGAAAAATTATCTTTTTAGGAGATTCGTTCCGCGGATTATCACTTGTCAAAAATGTGAAATCGGCAAATTGACTAGCAATTTCCCCCATTTTTTCTCTTTTGTCTTGGTCCCTATCCCCGCCACAACCAAAAACAGATATAATGCGATTTGTTGTATATTTTCTTAAAGAAATCAAAACCGACTTTAAACTTTCGGGAGTATGGGCATAATCAATTACGACAGTTGCACCATTTTTTAAAGCATAAAAATTCATACGGCCATCAATATTTTTTACATTTGAAAAAGTTTTAAATATAGCATTGTTAGAAACTCCTAAAATTTTTGCACAAACAGCACTTGCTAACATATTGTAAACATTAAAAACACAACATAAATTTGATTTTATATCAAAAATATTGTCAAAAATATTGAGTAAAAAACTTGTGCCTTCCCTTTTATCAATAATATCCATTGCAAAATTTGTGGCTGGAGATAAAATTCCATATGTAAAAAGATTGCAATTGGTTTTTTGTGAAATTGTTTTTCCTAAATCGTCATCAATGTTTATAACCGCATTTTTGCACAACTTTTTATCAAAAAAAAGACATTTTGCATTGGCATAATTTTGCATACTTTTAAAAAAATCTAAATGGTCTTGAGAAAAATTGGTAAAAATTCCAACATTAAATTTTAGCCCCAAAAGTTTATTCAAAAAAAGTGCGTGCGCAGAAACTTCCATAACTATATGAGTAACACCATTTTTGTACATTTCGAGAAACGAATAGAAAAGGTCAATTGTGTCTGGGGTGGTCATTGAGTTGGGTAAATTTGTGCTTTCAAATTCAATTCCGTTTGTTCCAATAAGACCTGCTTTAATATCGTCATTTTTCAATATTTGATAAACCAAATTTGATGTTGTCGTTTTGCCATTTGTACCTGTTACACCAATTAATTTTAATTTATTTTGTACATTTTTAAAGAACTTTTTGCATAATAGTGGCACAAAATCACGCACATTTTGTACTAAAATTTGTGGTTGTGGGGTGTCAAGCCACCTATCAACTACAAGTGCTACGCAACCATTTTGGATTGCACTTTTATAAAAATTGTGCCCATCAAAATTCACTCCATTGATACAAAAGAACAAGCCGTCTTTAACTTTTGTAACTGCTTTTTGAGATAATGATTTTATATCAATTTCAAGATTGCCTTTTGTTGCAATTATTCCCTTTTGATTTTTTATTAAATTTGCTAGTTTCATATTTTCCTTCCTTTTTATGTTTTTAGTAAAATTGTTGTTGATAAACTAACTTCTGTGTTGCTTGACGGAAATTGGTCAACTACATTTTCGCCTTCACCATCAATTTCGTATTCAAGTCCCAATTTTTCTAGATTTACAATTGCTTGAGATATAGGTTCGCCAACAAAATTTGGGACTATAATTCTTTTTTCGTCTAATTTTGAATTGTCATCAGGGGGTAGATTTTTGTAGGCAATAATTTTTTCATAAATAGTTTTTGCATAAGGTTTTGCAACGACACTTCCATAATAGGCTCCATTGCTTGGCTCATCAACACACAACAAAAGTGCATATTCAGGGTTTTCCCTATTTAAAAATCCAAAAAAACTTGAAACATATTTTCCACGAGATATTTTTCCGTCAGAGCCATATTTCTGTGCTGTTCCTGTTTTGCCTGCCAGATTGTATCCTGGGACAAAAGTCATTTCCCCTGCCTTTGACAATGCTTGCGATAAAAGATATTTTATTGTGTTTGAGACTTCGCTTGAAATTGTTTTGCCACGCACAAGTGGGGTTGTTGAATAATATTCCGTTCCGTCAGAAGAAAAATAAGATGAAAGTAAACTTGGTTGATATTTTGTTCCGCCATTTATTGCCGAACAAAAAGCATTCAACAATTGCAATTGAGATGTTGCGACTGTTTGCCCAAAGGCGATACGTGCTAGGTCGACATTTTGAACAAGTGATTTATCAAGCAAAATTCCACCACTTTCGCCTGCTATGTCCACTCCCGTTTTGCTACCTATCCCAAATTGAGTGAGATATTGATACAATTTGTCTTTTCCTAACCTAAGGCCTAAATCTATAAAACAACAATTGCAGGAATTTTGCACCGCTTCAACAAGAGTTTGGTCGCCATGCCCCAAAGTTCGCCAACATTTTATTTTTTCTCCGTCAACAATGCGATAACCAGGGCAATAAAAATGCTCGTTTATATTTGTCAAATTTTCACTTAATGCAGAAGCAAGAGTTAAAATTTTGAAAGTTGAACCGGGTTCGTAAACGTCGGTTACGCAAGTATTTTTTGATTGTGCCATAAGAGTTGATGTGTCATAACGTGGCGGTTCGTTTGGGTCAAAACTTGGACTGATTGCCAACCCTAAAATTTTTGAATTATTTGGGTCAATCATAACAATTGAAGCACTTTTTGGATTGTGGTCGGCAATAATTTGTTGCAATGTAGATTCCAAAATGATTTGAATGTTTATATCAATATTGAGTTTTATATTCAATCCGTCTTGTTGTTCAATGTAATAATTTAGCGAATCATCAAGTTTTACCCCACGAACATCACTTTGGACAAGATATTTTCCATCAGTGCCTTTTAAGATATCTTCATAATAACTTTCTACTCCGCTTTGCCCCACACTATCACTTGTGAGATAACCCAAAACTTGCGATAAAGTGTTGCCATATGGATAAAATCTTTGTATATTTTCAGCAAGATACACGCCATCGTAATTTTTTTCCACAATCTTTTTTGCTGTGTTTTCGTCAAGTTGCAATTTGACTAGGCTTTCGGATATGTAAACATTTCTACATTTTAAATAAATATTTTCGTAATCAAGGGATAAAATGGAACTAAGATAACTTGCGACTTTTGTTGGTTCTTTTATTTCTTTTGCTCTAACATAACAATCGTATGTTGTGGAAGAAATTGCAAGAATATTGCCATTTGTGTCCACAATTTGTCCACGTTTTGCGGTGAGTGGAAGTGTCCGCACCCATTGTTCAATTGCTTTTATTTGCAAGTTCTTTTGTCCTATAATTTGCAAATAACAAAGTCTAATTAGAAGCAAACAAAAAAGAAAGGCTACTATCAAAATAAATGATAGTAACCTCTTTTGTAATGCATAACTAGAATATCTTGTTTTTATCTTAATAATTGCCTCCAAACATTTGATTGACACCACTTATAAGACTGTCAAACCAATTTGTTTGCGAATCAATTCCTTTGTTTGTAAAATTTACATTTTCTATTTCCATACTGCTTCCATTTTCAAATGTTATAACATTGTTTTCTTGGTTTAAACCAGCAATTACTCCAGCAGTGGCAACCGCTTGCCCGGCACGATATTCAAGAGAATTAATCACAAACATATTGTATATAAATAATATGCCAAGCAATGCTAAAATAGAAGTAAAAGTAAAAATTAAAGGACGGTTTTTTATTTTTGGTTTTTGAATACACTTGCTTTCCTTTTCGCCTATTCTTAAATTGTCCAAAAATTCGTTTGGCTCAACTTCCATTGAGAAAATTTCATTATTTTGAGAATGTAAATCTTTCAAGGTGTCTATATCGTCAAAAATAATTTCACTATCAAATTGGTCAATAGAATTGTTGGCAATTTCGTTTATATCATAAACTTTTCCAAAATTTGAATCGTCTATTTGGTCAATCTTTTCTTCTAATAAGATATCTCTTGATTTTTCTCCCATAATTTTCTCCTTTTTTTACTTTATATTTTTTTAACTTTATATTCTTTCGGCTATTCTTAATTTGCTTGAAGTACTTCTTGAATTGTTTTTTTGTTCAATGTCGCTTGGAATTAAAGGTTTTTTTGTGATAAGTTTTAGTCTTGCTTTGTGATGACAAACACAAATTGGAAATTCTTTTGGACAAATACAATCTGTGCTTTCTAGTCTAAACTTGTCTTTGACAATCCTATCTTCTAGTGAGTGAAAAGTGATTATACATAGTCTTCCTTGTGGAGCAAGTTTATCAATCATTGTGTCAAGCAGTTCTTTTAGTGCGTCAAGTTCGCCATTTGTTTCTATTCTTAATGCTTGAAAAGTCTTCTTTGCAACACTTCCGCCTTTGTGAAGAAGTTTTGGTGGATATGATTTTTCAATAATCTTTACAAGTTGTATTGTTGAAGATATTTCATTTTTTTGCCTTTCTTGAATAATGTTTCTAACAATTGATTTTGCAAAATTTTCTTCGCCATACTCGTACAAAATTTTTAACAAGTCGGACTCTTTATAATTATTGACAATGTATTTTGCGGTTAAACCCTTTGAAGTGTCCATTCGCATATCAAGGGGAGCATCTTTGTTGTAACTAAATCCACGACTTGCTTCGTCTATTTGATAACTTGACACCCCAAGGTCTGCCAAAATGCCGTCCACCTTGTCAATATTTAAATCGTCTAACACCTTTTTTAAGTCTTTAAAGTCGCTATGAACAAAAATTTTTTTACATTCAAAATTTTTTAATCTTTCCTTGCTAACTTCAAGAGCAGTTTCATCTTTGTCAATGCCAATCAAAGTTCCATTTTTTGACAAAAAACTTGCAATTTTGCTTGCGTGCCCCGCTCCGCCAATGGTTGCATCAACATAGATACCGTCTTTTTTTATGTTAAGTCCGTCAATGCATTCATTCAACATAATAGGTATATGATTAAATTCCATAATCACCCAACCCTTGCAAAAGTTCTTGAATGTGAGTGTTCTCCGATTCGCAATAACTATCCCACTTCTCTTTTGCCCAAAGTTCTATCCTATTGCCAGCCCCAACAAAAACAATGTCTTTGTCAATTGAAGCATATTTTTTTAAATTGTTTGGGAGAAGAAATCTACCTTGGTTGTCTTCGTCAAGTTCGCTAGCCGAAGAAAAAATCAAACGTAAAGGTTTTTGAACTTTTGAATCAAACATTGGCAATTCGTTTGCCTTGCTTACCAATTCTTCAAATGCATTTTTAGGCAAAATAAAGATACAGCCGTCATTTCCTTTAAGTAAAACTATCTCGCCATTGACGTCTTTTTTGAACTTATTTGGAATACGAAAACGATTTTTGTTGTCGCATTTTTGTTCAAACTCGCCCAAAAACACTTCTACTTCTCCTTTTTACGTCAATATTGTAACACAAAATTTGACCACTTCCAACCACTTTTAACCACTTTTTTATTATTTTTTAAAAAATTTTTCATTTTTTTGCCCATTTTTGTGTTTTTGTATTCATTTTTCTTATTTTTTCCCAAAAAAGAACTTTTAAAATAAAAAAGTCCCTTGAAAAAATCAAAGGACTAAGGATTAATACTTTTGAAACTAGCAGAATAAAAAAGAAGCAACGTGAAAAT
The DNA here is from genome assembly GCA_964563895.1 of uncultured Christensenella sp. Lineage (GTDB taxonomy): Bacteria > Bacillota > Clostridia > Christensenellales > UBA1242 > UBA7862. Next base: position 12,407 of record CAZLYY010000002.1, read on the forward strand.
AAATACAATGTTCTTTTTTTTGTATTAGTTTCAAAAGGAATAGATTAATTATAATTTAGTTTAGTTAAAAATCTTAATTAATTGATAACATTTTAATCTTCGGCAATCAAAGTCAATTTGTTATCAACCAAATCACAAGACGTCAAAAAATATTGAACATCATTAATTGTCGCAATTTTACTTACTTTGTTGTTCCAAACCCCGTGTAAATGCCCATAAACGACCTTTTTTATCCCATATTTTTCTATCATATCCGTAAATTCGGTTGGCTTGTAACCCTTTTCATAAGGGGGATAGTGCATCATACAAATAATTTCGTCATTTTCTTCTTTTTGTTGAATTGCAGATTTTATGGACATTTCTAGTCTAATAAGTTCCCTGCTTTTTAGTTTTTCATCATCAAAAGTCCACCCACGAGTCCCGCAAAATATATATTTGCCAATTTTAAGGCTGTCATTTTGAATAGCATAAAAGTTGTTGGGTAAAACGTTTCGCAACTGGCTAACCGAATCCCACCAATAGTCGTGGTTGCCACGAATTATAATTTTTTTACCCGGAAGAGTGCCTACAAGGTTTAAATCCGCCACCGCATCGTCAAGTTTCATAGCCCAACTAAAATCGCCTGCCAACAAAACAACATCATCTTCCCCAACCTTTTCTTTCCAATCGTTGACAATTTTATCAAAATAATTATCCCAAACTGGCCCAAATATGTCCATTGGCTTGGGATTGTTGATTGATAAATGCAAATCGGAAATGGCAAAAACTTTCATTCTATGTATCCTTTTAGTGTAATTTTTTTAGTAAAAATCTTTTTTCAAATAAATTGTGGTGATATTGTTTCCCACATAATTAGCACAAAAATAGTATATATTATCAACTTGTTTTTGTAAAGAAAAACTGCCAAGCAAGAAAAATTCTCGCAAGACAGTTTAAAATATTATTAAAAAACAACTTTTGTTTTATTTAATTGGTTTAAAATTTCAATGCTTTATAATCGTTGGTTTTGAATGGCCGTTGGAAAAATTGGTAGTTCAAACACACCGCTACAAATTTCTTGTGTAAATTCTTGGGCTGGTGGTGGACTGCAATATCCATAACTTGGGACTAAAACTTCTGACCTAACCAATACTCTTGTGATAAGAGTAACACACGCACTTATTGAAAAGACATTGTCTTGAAGCCAATTCCCCATTGGACTTGACATTGCACCAAACACTTCAATTCTATATGGGACAATTGATGGTTGTGGGATAAATAAAATGATGTCGTTTGGAATGTTTAAAGTTGAAGTTCCCGTTCCTGTAACCCCATTGGCATCTCTGTATGTAACCAATATTGGCACTTGCGCTTCAAAAGACACTCTTGCAAAATTTGGTTTGTCTTCTAACCTATCTATAGTTAAATTGTTAATGACTGTGTCGCCATTTGTAACCGCACTTACAAAAGTAAGTGGCGTTGTTGGATTAACTGGACTTTGATTAGATAAAGTAACTTGAACATTTGCTTCTTGAATTTGTCGCATAGCGGAATCTAAAACCTTGTCTACTTGAATACAGGCTTTTTCGCAAATTCCATTTATAGGATTGCCAGAAACAACTCCTGGGCAAATCCCCGAACGATTGCACGTATAAAATGACATTAAATAATACCTCCTTTTCCTATTAGTTCATTTGTATGTCATATGTAACAAAGTTAAAAGCATTTAAAATACAATTAACTATAAAATAATATGTACAACGATAAAAAAAGGTGCTACAAAACAATTTTGTTTTAATAGCACTCATATTTATAATATCATAATAAAATAACAATTTAAAAAAATTCAATAAGTAAAATTATTCTTGTTTTTTATTGAAATTTACCCCAAATTATATATTTTCATTGCTTGTTGTAAAACTTTCGATGCTTTGTAGCAAGTCATTCAAACCTTTTTTGTCCTGACTTGATGTAACAATAATATCCTTTTTTGTTATGCCAAGTTTGTTGGAAATGATAATGATATGGTCGTTAACTTGCGAACGAGATAATGTATCCGTCTTTGTAACAACGACCTTTGTGTTTATGCGGTTGAAATACAAAAATTGGAGCATTTGTTCGTCTTGAACGGTTGGTGTTCGTCTAATATCAAGCAAAAGATAAACGCACTTTAAATTTGGAGATAATTTTAAATAATCTTCCAAAAAGCCAGCCCAATTGGTTTTTTCCGTCTTTGAAACTTCGGCATAACCATATCCTGGCAAGTCAACAAGCAAAAAAGACTTGTTAAACAAATAATAATTGATAAGTTTTGTTTTTCCCGGAGTTGACGAAGTTTGTGCAAGTTTTCGCCTATTTGCAATAAAATTTATAAGCGAACTTTTCCCTACATTGCTTCTACCCACCAAAGCAATTTCCGGATAATCACTTTTATAAAAATTTGTATTTGCAACACTTGTTACAAATTCCGCTTGTTTGATTTGCATTTTTTCTCCTTTTGTGTTTTTAAAACTCATTAATTATCTTATCCGCCACCATAATTGTCTACTTTTGAATTATCAAAAATCTTTATGCGGACGCTTCGGACTTTTTATCTTCTTTTTTCCTAATAAATTCTGGGGCGTCCCCCTTGGTGATAAATGGAGCACCTATAACAATGCTTTCTATAGTTTTGTCCCCCGGAGCCGAATACATAAGTTTTAGCATACTTTCTTCCAAAATTGTCCTTAGTCCCCTTGCACCTGTCTTGAGTGCCATAGCCTTTTGAGCAACTGCCTTGACTGCTTCGTCCTTAAATACCAAATTAATTCCGTCCATATCAAACATCTTTTTGTATTGTTTTGTAATAGAATTTTTTGGCGAAACCATAATTTGAACAAGGGCTTCTTCGCTTAAATCGTGCAAAGCACAAGTGATTGGCAAACGGCCTATAAACTCTGGAATAAGACCAAATTTGTTAAGGTCGCTTGGTTGGACATCTCTTATCAAATTGTAAGTTTCTTCATCTTTTGTCAAATTGTCGTCAACTTTTGCACCAAAACCGAGTGAAACGGTGGACTTTCTTTTTTCTATGATTTTATCCAACCCAACGAATGCTCCGCCACATATAAAAAGAATGTTGGTTGTATCAATTTGAATTGTTTCTTGTTGTGGGTGTTTTCTTCCCCCTTGTGGTGGAACACTTGCAACTGTACTTTCAAGAATTTTAAGGAGTGCTTGTTGGACACCTTCGCCCGAAACATCTCTTGTGATAGACCTATTTTCACTCTTGCGAGCAATTTTGTCAATTTCGTCAATATAAACAATTCCCCTTTCCGCCTTGGCAATGTTGTAATCGGCATTTTGGATAAGTTTTAACAAAATATTTTCCACATCGTCCCCAACGTAACCTGCTTCGGTCAATGTTGTGGCGTCGCAACTAGCAAAAGGAACTTTCAAAATTTTTGCCAATGTTTTTGCAAGCAAAGTTTTCCCACAACCTGTTGGCCCAATCAATAAGACATTGCTTTTTTCAAGTTCTATTGGTTGTTCGTCTTTATGAAGTTTGAGAGAAGTGTTGTAGTTTATCCTTTTATAATGGTTGTAAACTGCAACGGATAAAACCATTTTTGCTTCGTCTTGCCCAATGATAAAATCGTCTAACCTTTCCTTAATCTCGTGTGGAAGTGGAAGGTCTATTTGAGAAGAATCACCACTGTCTGTCCTTTCGTTTCTTATTATTTCTTTGCAAACATCAATGCATTCATCGCAAATAAAACTTTCGCCATCTGGACTCGCTATAATTTTTTTTGTCATTGCTTGTGATTTTCCACAAAATGAACAAAATAAATCTTTTTTCATCAATCACTCCTTGCTATATTTTTAAAAATTTCTAATCTTTTGCAATTACTTTTTTGTCTTTTTTCTTGTAACAAAAATTTCGTCTATAAGACCATATTTTTTTGCTTCTTCTGCGGTCATAAAGTTGTCCCTATCTGTATCTTTGACGATTGTTTCAAGGGGTTGGCCTGTAACTTCACTCAAAATCTTGTTGAGTTTTTCCTTGGTTTTTATAATATGTCTTGAATGAATCTCCATATCACTTGCTTGACCTTGAATTCCACCAAGTGGTTGGTGAATCATAATTTCGCTATTTGGAAGAGCATATCTTTTGCCCTTTGTTCCGCTGGCAAGCAAAAAAGCACCCATTGAAGCAGCAAGCCCAACACATATTGTAACGACATCACATTTGATATATCTAATTGTATCAAAAATTGCAAAACCTGCTGTAACACTTCCACCAGGGCTATTGATATACAAATGAATATCTTTGTCTGGATTTTTCCCTTCAAGATAAATAAGTTGAGCAACAACAATGTTTGCCGTTTGGTCCGTTATCTCTCCTGTGATAAAAATAATCCTATCTTCTAGCAAACGAGAATAAATGTCATAACTTCTCTCGCCTGTACTTGTTTGGTCTACAACCATTGGAATAACCATTTTTAATTAATCTCCTTTATAATAATAAACTTTTTTTGTACTTTTAATCAATTTGTTAGGTTGGCACGCAAAGTTCGCATTTTGCGGTCGTCAAAATGCGACAAGCCTTTTGCCGTGGCAAAAAGGCTTTATAACTCGCCCCAAGAATTTTTGGGGCGAGTTATACTTTGCGTGCCTTTCAACCTATTTAGTCAATTTTATTGTTATCCTTTAAAAATTTCATCAACTTATTGAGAAGCAAACTGTTTGCGAAATAGTTAAATTGTTCTTCACTCATATTCTTTCTCAAATCGTCCAAAGTTTTTGCCTTTTCTTTTGTATGTTCGTTGTATTTATTCACCAAATCTTCATCTGTTACATTAAGGTTTTCCTTTGTCATAATTTGTTCAAGGACAAGTCTTGTTTTGACAGTACGTTTTGCATCATCAACTCTTGATTTTTTAAGTTCTTCCAAAGTTGTGTTTGCATACTTTAAATATCCGTCAAGATTCAAACCTTGATAAGATAGGCGGTGTTCAAAATCGTGAATAAATTCATCAATTTGTTCCAAAACCATAACTTCTGGAATCTCTACTTTTGCATTATCAACAATTTGGTCAATAAGTTTGCTTTCGGATTTACTCTTTTCTTCCTTTTCCTTTCTTTCCAAAAGTTTTTTCTTTGTTCCTTCTTCTAGTTCTTTCAAGGTTGAAAATTCGCTTACTTCATCAGCAAATTTGTCATTAAGTTCTGGCATAACCTTTTCCTTAACTTCTTTTACTGTAACTGCAAAAGTTGCTTTTTTGCCACTTAAATTTTCAGCAGGATAATCTTTTGGGAAAGTAACAACGACATCTTTTTTGTCATCTTTTTTTGTCCCAACAAGTTGGTCTTCAAAATTGTCAATAAACGAATGTGAGCCAAGTTCCAAATCAAAGTCGTTTGCTGTTCCGCCATCAAACTTTACACCGTCAATGCTCCCCGAGAAATCAATAGTAACAGTGTCTCCATTTTTTGCTTCCCTATCAACTGGAACAAATTTTACACGTGATTCTCTCAAATGTTCAAGTTCGTGCTCTACTTCTTCTTTGGTTACTTTTGGTTTTTCACTCTTAATTTCAAGACCTGTGTAAGCACCTAGTTCAACTACTGGTGTGTTTGTAATCTTTAAAGTAAGTTGAAGCCCATTGTCATCAATCTTGTCAATATTTATCTCTGGGTGGCCAACTGGTTTGACGTCCTTTTCCTTTGACAAAACTTCAAGATAATATCTATAAAAGCAACCATCAATTGCATCATCATAAAAAACTGTATCCCCATAAGTTTTTTCAATAACTTTTCTTGGAGCGTGTCCTTTTCTAAATCCTTGGATATTATATTTACCCTTGTTTTCATTGTAAGCCTTTTCAAGAGCTTCGTCCCATTCCTTCTTTTCAACATTGATTGTAAGTTGAATTCTTTTATCTTCTAGTATTTTTTTTGTGTATTTCATTTTTATCTTCCTTTTAATTTTAGCGAGTTGCAAATCAATAAAAACTTTGTTGCTCAATTTGCACACTACAAAGATTATAACAAATTTATTTATAAATTTCAATCATAAATAACCGACTTTTTTAAATAAAACAAAAAAA
>CAZLYY010000002.1:18574-25230 GCA_964563895.1 uncultured Christensenella sp.
CCCAAGATAATAGGCAATCCTATCACACCAAACCTTTATTTGCGAACTCCAATTGAAAACCTTTGCACTTGAGAGATACCCCAAAACAAGTGAACATACAATAAGAATAACCGCTATAAAGGCAAACAAATTTATAATTTTTCTTGATTTCATTTTCTTTTCCTTTTTATAAAAGTATAAAGTACTTTTAAACTTTTAACAAATTATTATCAAACTTTAATTCATTTTTTTCTAGAAAATTCTTAAAATAGTCTGGCAAATCGCAACAAAAAGACATTTCTTTTCCTGTTCTTGGATGTAAAAAAGTAATTTTGTATGCGTGAAGAAGTTGCCCTTCAAGTCCCTTTTCTTCTTTGCCATACAATTTATCTCCAACAATTGAATGACCAAGATAAGACGAGTGAACACGAATTTGATGAGTACGACCTGTCTTTAACTCAAACAAAACAAGAGATAAACCATTGTTGTAATCTATCACCTTATACAAAGTGTGTGCAAATTTGCCTTGTCCAAAAGGTGAAACAACATATTTTTCATAATTTTTTTTGCTTCTATCAAGATATGTCTTGATTTCGCCTTCATTTTCTCTAAATTTGCCACGAGCAACCGCAACATATTCCCTTTTGCAAGTTTTTTCTTGAATTTGCTTTTGCAAAGCAAGATGAGTAAAGTCATTTTTTGCGACGAGTAAAAGTCCCGATGTATCCTTATCAATTCTATGGACTATCCCCGGTCTAATTTTTCCGTTGATTCCGCTTAAATCTTTTACGGAATAAAGCAACGCATTGACAAGCGTTCCAGAGTGAATTTTGCCAGCAGGGTGAACAATCATTCCTTGCTTTTTGTTAATTACAAGCAAATCACTATCTTGATACACAATATCAATAGGAATATTTTCGGGCAATATGTCAATAGGTTCTAACTCGGGCAATTCAACTTCAATTTTGTCATTTAAAGAAAGTTTGACACCTGCTTTTTGTGGTTCACAACCATTTAACAACACCTTTTTTGAATCTATAAGAGTTTTGATATAACTTCTCGTACAAACATTAGACAACTTTTCACTTAAATAAGCATCTAGACGAACACCAATGCCATCATTTTCCACTATATAATTCATTTGTTTTCACCCTTTTCTTCCTTGTCAATGAACAAAATAAATATGGCAAGAAGAACGACACCTACACAAAGAAAGGAATCGGCGACATTGAATGTTGGGAAATCTACCCAAAATTCAAAAAATAAGAAATCGCGCACGCCACCCAAAAAAATTCTATCTACAAGGTTTCCTAAAGCGCCACCAACGACAAAAGAAAGAGCAATGGAATAAAGCATATTGTCGTTTTTCCACTTCATTTCTAAAACTACAACTAAAACAAGAAAAATAAATGTGAACGCAACCAAAATCCAAGGGCTATCACCCATTATTCCCCAAGCACCACCAGTGTTTAAAGCACCAGCATCACGACAAGAAATAACTTGTGGAATAAAAGTTATGTCCTGCCCATAAAAAATCTCTTTTGTAACAAGGTCCAAGGCAATAACTAAAACAATCAAAAAAAACTTTAGTAAATAATTTTTTTTCATATCCGCCACCTATTATGATTTTGATTGAGTCATAATGTTTATTCCCTCTGGAACCATCAAGAAAAGGTCTCCTTGAAGCCTTTTTATGCTCCCTTTTAAAGCATAAACTGCGCCAGAAATAAATTGCAAAATCTTGTCCGCATCGCTAGGTTTAAGGTTGGCAAGGTTGACAATGCAAGCCTCTCTTCTTCTCAAACATTCAACCAAAAGTTTTATATCATTATTATCCTTTGGTGCATAAATAACGAGATTTTTACCACCAAAATTGCCTGCTATATCGGAAATTTGTGAAGACATATCACTTGCATTTTTAAACTCTTGCGATGAAAAAGAAGAAGCAAGTCCTTTGTCAAAATTGCTATACTTTTGAGTCGTTTCTATAGGCTCTTTTTTTTCTTCATCACCTTTAAAACCCATTCCTTTCATAATCCAATTAAAAAACCCCATCTTTCTTCTCCAAAATTTCTTATAAATTATATTAGCATAAAAAAAATATATTGTAAAACAATAATCAATTTTTAAACTACAATTTTTTATAAAAATTTACCATTATTTTGTCAAAAACTACCGACCAAAAATACTACAAAAAATTTATCTTTCTTGATTTTTGTATGATTAAAAATAAAATTTGAAAAGTTTTTTCTATCTATATGAAAAAATTCAACCTAAAAAAAACACACCTAAGATTGTCATACAACCAAAGGTGTGCTTCCTTTTATAACTATCTTAAAAAACAAATTTTAGTTTAAAACAAAATAACAATAAAATATAAAATAAGGTAAGTATTTATGTCAAAATATATTGATTTTTGTGCCACTACTATGCATAATTTAAATTAAAAGGAACTAAAAACAATCTAAAAAAATTGGTTTTAATTGCTTAAAAACGATGTGTCTTATTCCCCAATAAATTCTCTCAAAAGGCTATCTTTTGGGACAAGACTTTCGTCAATTGTATCGCAAAAGTCAAAGATTTTTAGAAATTTTGCAATGGTTTTATCCTTGTCAAATTTCTTTATTTTACTTTCAATGGCCTTTTTGTAAAGCAATAATTCATAGGAATGTAAAGTGTCAATGACGACATCTGCATAAGGTTTGAAAGGTTTTATATTCTTGTCTTCCCCCTTGCAAACTTCTTGCCACATTTCAATACTTTCAAGATAAGGAACTTTTCTATCCCTTTCATCTCTAATCATTCTTCTTAAAAGACGAATCTCCTTTGAAGACAATGTTTCATAATCTCTTATGACAATTTTTGAATCACAATCTAGATAAATTTTAAAAATCTTTTTTATATCAAGACCTTCAACAATACGTGGATTGTGTGCGTGAATGCCTTCCATAACAATAATTTCATTGCCCTTTAAGGTACAATCAACCCATTTTTCTTTTCGAGTATGCGTTACGAAATCAAATTCTGGGGTTTTTGTTTCATTCTTTTGCAAAATTTCTCCAAGACATTTGCGAATTGTATCCACGTCAAGCGCACATATATCTTCAATGTTTGGCTCGCCATCTTCCCTAAAAGGAAGTTTGAATCTATCCATAAAAAAATTGTCCATATTGAGTACGTGCGACTCTACTCCAAGGTTTAAAAGTGCTTGTTGCAATCTATAACTTGATGTAGTTTTGCCAGCGGAACTTGGCCCACTAATAAGCACAATTTTTATCCCATTTTCTACAATTTTTTTGGCAGTTTGTTGCAAACTGTCTTGATATTTCTTTTCAGCCAAAGCAACAAGTTTCGTAGCATCTTCCTTTGCTAAGTCATTTATTTCATCAATAAATAATTTTTTCATCATTTAGCCCCTTTTTATTGGTTTAAAACGAGATTATGAGCAATGGTTGTGATAGTGTCAAAATCTCCCTTTTTACAAGCCAAAAGAAGGTTCTTTATATCTACATTGTCAATGTCGTCTTCAACGACTCCTGCTTTCTTTATAAGTGAGCAAAAATCTTTTAAACAAGTTGGAACGGTACAAAGGTTTATCAAAACAAAATCATCTGCTTCAAAAAAGTTTTTGAAATAATAAGTCCATTTTTCAGACGATATTTGCGACAAAATACTCTCTGCATATTCCCTTGCTTCACTATTAACCCCGTTGTTATTTCCAATATATGTAAGCAAACTTGGAGTTATAACACTTCTTAAGAAAAACTTTGGATAATTTTTTATTTCGCTTAGTTTAATCAAGCCCAAAACTTCATCTTTTTGATTGCTCAAACTATAATGGCTAGAAAGAATGTTTTGGCAGGCTTTTAAAATATTTGTTACGACCGAAAGGTCAGTCATAAAATCATTTATCTTAATATCCTCAAAAATAAAGGCAAAGGCCTTGCCAACCGATGAGTCGGTCGGAATTGTTTTTAGATAGTAACTGTAAAATTTCTTTTCATTTAAACTTGCTTTGTCCCACAACTCAACGATTAAGTTTTTCATATTTTGGATAACAATTTTGTTCTTTTTGCTATCATTTATTTCTGCCTTTACAAGTGAAAAAAGTATTCGTAGCAACAAATTTTTGTGGTTGTTTGTTAAAGCAATCATTTCATTGTATTCATCAGAATCAAGCAAAATATTTTTTGATTGAAGGTCGTCCAAAAGACGAGCCATTTTGTTTACAAAACAAGAATAATCCTTGGTCAAAATTCCATCATAAAGTTGCATAATAAAATATTTTGTTTTTTCTTTGTCAAGGTCTTCACTCTCACAAAAAGTTTCTTTCTTGGATTGAAGATATTCTATAATCTCAATCATTGCCAACTTTTGCTCTATTGTAATCAAATCCAAATCATATGCCAAACGCAAAACAAAAATGTCAAAAAAGTTGGAAATAACCGCCCTATCTATCCAATGAATAATGCCAACAACAAGTTCTTCGCCCATAGAAAAAATGGTGTCTTGCAAAACTTTTACTGATTTGTTGTATGTATACTCCAAAACATAATTGTACATTTTTGCATTAAATGACGTAAGCAAAAACTCTCTATCATCTTCGCTCAAAGCACAAAATTGTGTAGGTGTGGCAATAATTTCTTTAAAATTAGAGTCTGTTATGTTGGATTTCTTTTTATTATCGTCCCAAGTTACAAACATTTACTTTTTAACCTCTTCATAAAAAATTTCTCCATCTTGTGAATGGAAATACACCCCCACTATTTTTTTAATACCGCTATTTATTACCGCATAGGCAGCCCTTTTTCTTGCCCCGCCAGTGATATTTTTTTTTGTCAATTTGTCCGACTTTATAAAGACATTGTATGCCCTTATTCTACCTACATTGTCCACAATTGTTATCCCATCATAGTTAAGCATTGCAATAAAAAGTTCCGCAATGTTGGTAAGTTTTGCTTCGGAATAACTGCGAGTCATAAGAAAAGTTTTTGAAAACTCAATTGGTTCACTCAACCAAATACCATCTGAAAAGAAACCCTTTGGGTCTTTAAAATCTTTGTCGACAACCACACAAATTGCCCCGTGAATATCATTTATTGCACGTTTCAAAATGTTTTCGTACAAAATTTTTATCTCATTTAACTTATTTTTTGTTGTTTTTAATTTTGAAAAAGATGCGCTAACAAACCTTTTGATAACATTTTCCCTATTCAAGAAATTTGTATCATTTATTGAAAAATTGATAATAATGTTGCCACCTTTTATCCCACGCAAACCTATTGCATACGAACTTAAAGTGTCAAGATAAATAAGACTAAACTTTTCGGTATTAAGCAAATTTTCGTTTTCGAAAATAAGGGCAGAAAGGGTCTTTTCCTTAATACTATTGAAAACTTTGCATATCCCATAGTTGTATTTGTTGTCCTTATATTCAATGTACACAGTCCAATCATTTAGACAAAATACAAGCAATGATTTCAACCTTGAATTGAAAAGTTGTTCGTCTTCATCGCTAAAAAGTTGCAACTTAAAACAATTTGGAATATTTTTGTTTATCATATCAATATTTGATGTGAAAAATATTCGTGGTTTAATTTGTTTACTTTCTTCTTCATAACTTGTAAACTTGTAGAAATTGTTTATAAGCATTGCAACCAATTTTTCGGGCATTCCAATATATTCCTTGGTTATGAATCTCAAAACAGTTTCTTTTGCTTCTGTAAAATATAGATTGTCCGCCATTTGCTATGTCCCCTTTTGTGTTTTATTTTTATTTTTTTTGTGTCCACCAAAAAATCTTTCGGTAACATTTAAAAGCATATTCATTGGGAAAAATCTCATAATAAAATGTAAAAATTTATATTTTGCACCAACTATAACATGACAAGGAAGAGAGTGTTTGCATGACAATTTGAACACAACCTTTGCAACAACATCAACTTTCATACGTTTGTTTTCACGAGAATCTATCCCATTTGTTGCTTGCAAAATTCTATCGCCATATCTGTCATTTGAATCGTAAATTTTAACCCTATTTTTTGTAAAATTGGTTTTTGTATCCCCCGGGCAAACGCAACAAACTTCAATTCCAAGGGGTTTGCATTCCATTTTCAAACCATAAGTAAAACTATTTACGGCAGATTTTGTCATACAATAAAAAGTTCTATAAGGCAGTGGAAACATTGCACAAACAGAAGAAATATTGATAATTTTGCTCCCCCTGCTCATCAATGGCAAAGCGTATTTTGTGCAACTTATTACCCCCATAATATTTACATCAACAATATTTTTTATATCTGATGCAGGGGTGAGTTCAATAGCCCCCGACACCCCAAAGCCAGCATTGTTGACAAGGACGTCAATCTTGCCAAACTTTTCTTTGATGTCCGAAAAAACTTGTTTTACATTCTCATCATCTGAAACATCGCATTTGTAAAAGTTGTCGCAATTTTCCCTATTGGTGCGAGCAAGTGTCAAAACAATATCGCCGTTTTTTTCAAAAAACTCCTTTGTCTTTAGTCCAATGCCACTTGAAGCCCCAGTTATAACAACAATTCTGCCTACTTTTTTCTCTTTTTCCATATAAATATTTTACTCAAAACGACAAATTAAAGCAAGCAAATCACTATGTAATATTGTAAATAATAGAAGATAAAAAATATTTTTAAAATCTC
>CAZLYY010000003.1:0-11144 GCA_964563895.1 uncultured Christensenella sp.
CTTGCAATAAAAAAAAGGCTATGATATACTAGGTACGTTTAAATTCGCACCTAGTATTTTTCTTGTGCCTTTTTAATAAAATATTTTGAAAGTAAATTGCATTTTTTGAGAACTGCTATTCAAAACGCTTTGTTTATAAAAACAAAGATTTTTGATAAAAAGTTCCTAAAACAAAAAAAGTGATTTAAATTGAAATGTGTTTTATTTAAGGTGGAGTGTGTCCAAGCACAAATATTAGGGAAGATAAACAAGAAGGAGGAAAATTTTTATGCCTGTTATTTCTATGAAACAATTATTAGAGGCAGGGGTTCACTTTGGACATCAATCAAACAAGTGGAACCCAAAGATGAAGAAGTACATCTTTACAACAAGGAACGATATTCATATCATAAACCTTGAAGATACTTCAGTGCTAGTTGACAATGCTTATTTCTTTATAAGAGATATGGTTGCAAGTGGCAAAAACATTTTGTTCGTTGGAACAAAAAAACAAGCTCAAGAAGCTATTGAAGAAGAAGCTCAAAGATGCGGAATGTATTACATTGTCAATCGTTGGCTTGGCGGAACTTTGACAAACTTCAAAACAATTAGGACAAGAATTGCAAGGCTCAACAAACTCAACCAAATGGAGCAAGTTGGCGAATTTGAATTTTTGACCAAAAAAGAAGTTGCAAAACTTAAAGCAGAAAGGGATAAACTTGAGAAAAACCTTGGCGGAATCAAGGATATGACAGAACTCCCAGGATTGCTTTTTGTCGTTGACCCAAAGAAAGAACATATTGCAATAAAAGAAGCAAGAGAACTCAATATTCCTATTGTTGGAATTGTTGACACAAATTGCGACCCAGACGATGTGGATTATCCAATCCCAGCAAATGATGACGCAATTAGATCTGTCAAACTTATTGTAAGTGCTATGGCTGATGCTGTTATTGAAGCAAAGGAAGGCGTATCACCAAGACTTAGTGCTGAACAAGCAGAAAATGCTGAAGCAGAAGAAAATGTCAATATGGCTGAAATGTTAGAAGCAGAAAATACAACAAAGTAAAAGGGGAATAATTATGATTAACGCAAGTGATATAAAAGATTTGAGAGCAAAAACAGGTGCTGGCATTCAAGATTGTCAAAAAGCACTTGTTGCTTGCAATGGTGATATGGATAAGGCAATTGCTTACCTAAGAGAAAAGGGTATCGCAAGTGTTGCAAAAAAAGCAAGTAGAATTGCTGGCGAAGGTGTTGTTGGCAGTTACATTCATATGGGCGGAAAAATTGGTGTTTTGGTTGAAGTCAATTGCGAAACAGACTTTGTTGCAAAAAGTGAAGAATTCAATCAACTTGTAAAAGATATTGCAATGCAAATTGCCGCCGCAAGACCAGAATTTGTAAGGATTGAAGAAGTCCCACAAGAAAACGTTGAAAAAGAAAAAGAAATTTTGATTGCACAAGCCAAAAATGAAGGCAAACCACAAAATATTGCTGAAAAAATGGTGGAAGGACGTATCAAAAAGTATTACAAAGATGTTTGTCTTATGGAACAAGACTTTGTCAAAGACCCAAGCAAAACAATTTCTGACCTTATAACCGAAGCAACTCTCAAAATTGGCGAAAAAATCACAATTAGAAGATTTGTTCGTTACGAAATGGGCGAAGGCTTGGAAAAGAGAAAAGATAACTTTGCAGAAGAAGTTATGAATCAAATGAATGGTTAATTAATAAAAAACACAAGGTCGCACACTTACTTTGTGTTTTTTTTAATGTTTATTAAAATTCTTTTGCTTTTTTTAAAAAAAATGATACACTATATTTGTAAAATATGTAAAAGGAAAAATGTTGATGCGTAAAATGGCTCTTGACTATGGCGAAGTTCGCATTGGTATTGCTTTTAGCGATTTGCTTAATATCATTGCAAATGGCTATGAGTCGTACACAAGACGAGATTTGCAGACTGATTTGAAATATTTGTCGCAACTTGCAAAAGACCATGAAGTAGACGAAATAGTTATGGGTTTGCCTATAAATATGGACGGAACAGAAGGGGAAAGAGTGCAAGCAACTCGTGCTTTTGGCGACCAACTTCACGAAGCAAGCGGACTTAAAATTTCGTATATAGACGAAAGATTGACAAGCGTCAGTGCCGAACGATTGCTTATTTCTGCTGATGTCAGGCGGGAAAATCGAAAAAAAGTTATTGACAAAATTTCCGCTACAATAATTTTGCAAAATTATCTTGATAAACTTTCAAAATAAAGGAGTAAAAAAAATGAGTGAACAAGTAAAGAAAATAAAAGAAGAAGAAAAAAATCCGATAGAAAGACTTTTTGATGAGAACGATACAAGTCCAATCTCTTTGTATAACGAAAAAGGGGAAGCCGTTAAATTTGACCAAATTGCAATTATTCCTGTAGAAGAACAAATTTTTGCAATTTTAAAGCCAGTTGACCCAATGGAAGGTCTTAACGATGATGAAGCCTTGGTCTTTGAAATTGTTGAACCAGAAGACGAAGATGAAGAAGATTATCTCAATCTTGTTAGCGACATAGACCTTATTGACAAGGTTTTTGAAGCATACAACAAACTTATGGACGAGGAAGAAGAAAAACAAAAAATTGGAAAAGGAAACAAAGGGAATAAGTAATGGACACGCAAAATTTGTCTAGCGAGATTGACATAAGAAAGAATAAAATTGCGACATTAAAAAATGAAGGTGTGGTTGTTTATGCGGATAAATTTGATAGAACACACACTCTTTTTGATGCAAAAAAATTGGAAGATGGTACAAATGTAAAAGTTTGTGGACGAATGACTTTTAGAAGAGTTATGGGCAAACTTAGTTTTTTTGCGCTTGAAGATGTCAATGCTCGTCTTCAAATAAGTATAAGTCGCAACGAAATTGACGAAAAAGATTATGCATTTTTCAAAACTATGGTTGATGTGGGCGACTTTGTGGGGGTTGAAGGCGAACTTTACACCACTCACACAGGCGAAAGAACCGTAAGAACAAGGAAATTTGTCCTTTTGTCAAAAGCAATTTTGCCTTTGCCAGAAAAATTTCATGGGCTTGTCAATCTTGACCAACGTTATAGAGAAAGAAGTATGGACCTTGTTTCCAATGAAGAAAGTAGAAAAGTTTTCTTAAAAAGAAGCAAGTTTTTGTCCTTTATTAGACATTTCCTTGAAGAAAATGGTTTTACCGAAGTTGAAACACCAATTTTGCAAAGTGCAGTTTGTGGGGCAAGTGCAAAACCTTTCTTTACAAAACACAATGCTTTAAACAAAATTTGCAATCTTCGTATTGCACCAGAAGTTTATCTAAAAAGAGTTATTGCAGGCGGTTTTGATAGAGTTTTTGAAGTCGCAAAATGTTTTAGAAATGAAGGTATGGACACCAGCCATTTGCAAGAATTTACTATGGTTGAATGGTATGCTTCATATTGGAATTTTGAAGATAATATTGCTTTCTTCACAAAATTTATTAGAGAAGCAATCAAGACTGTTAATGATGATGGCAGTATGGTTCTTGAATTTAAGGGACATACTCTTGATTTCTCAAAAGAATTCAATCGTATCAATTATACAGAAAAAATCAATGAGATTTTAGGTTTCAATGTTTTGGAATTTACAGATGTAGATAAATTAAAAGAGCAAGTTGTCAAAACAGGTCTTTTTGAAATGAATGATTTTGCCGAATGTAAAACTGTTGGCGGAGTGATTGATTATGTTTATAAAAGAAAAATAAGAGAAAATATAATTGAACCAACTGTTTTGTACAACTATCCTGCTTGCCTTGTCCCACTTGCAAGAAGAAATGATGAAGACAATAGACGTATTGATATGTTTCAAGTCCTTGTTTGTGGTGATGAGATTTGCAAAGCATACAGCGAACTTGTAGACCCAATTGTTCAAAGGGAAGCACTTGAAGAACAAGCAAAAGCAAGACTTCAAGGCGATGATGAAGCAATGGAACTTGATGAAGATTTCTTGACCGCTATGGAACATGGTATGCCACCTATTTCAGGCCTTGGATTTGGTGTTGATAGACTTATGTGTTTATTGACCAATCAAGAATCAATTCGTGATGTTGTGCTTTTCCCACTTATGAAATAATGATATTACAAAAAAGAGATTTGTTTCAAATCTCTTTTTTGTATTTTAGATAATTGTTGATATTATATAAAATTTAGTAGGTTAAACAACGCCCCTTGCGGTTTGCTTTCAGCAAACATTTGCTACCCGCAAATAAATTAAATAAATTTCATTTATTTAATTCGCAAGGGGCGTGTTTTAGTCGTTTTTAATCTAAAAACACACATTACTATTTTTTTGCTAAAAATTTACAATTAAAAAATTTGTCAAATGTGAGTATTCGCAATTTTTATGCATAAAATAGTTTTGTGGAAAATATTATGTGGGAATATTGTTTATGTTTTGATAATCAACTTGAATCAAAAATATTTGTTGAAAAAATAAAACCATTTATAAGAAAAATTAAGGGAGTTGTTGTTAGTATCTTTTTGCAAGACTCTCACAAGGTGCTTGTCGCTGTACCGATAGAAAAAAAGGAATATACAACAAATTTTTTAAAAGAAAATTTAGCCGAAATAATTTTAACAAACTACAAAAAAGATTATATTTTATCTCGTCTTTCTTTTGAAGTTAACCATTCCATAAATATGAATGTATTTTTGCAAACCCTTGTTTGTTTTGATAGTGATATGGACAAGCAAATTATTTTGGAAAGTCTTAATTTTGACAAGTCAATTTATTTTGGCTCATTTATCAATTTTAGATTAAAATTTTTGAAAAACAAGTGGGACGAACTCATAACTCTCGCAAATGACAACATTATGTACCTTTTAAGTGAAGATAGTTTTGTTGAACTTATCAAATTCCTTATAAGCAATCTTGATTATAGGTGCTATGCTGTCAATGTTTTTTCAAAGAAAAATTGTTATCTTTTATGTGATATGGAAGGGAAGGTGATAAAAGATTTTTTGCTTGATAAAAATATAGTTTACGATGACAACAAACTTTTGACATCTCTTATTGCTTTGAATCCTGAAAAAATTATTATTCATTGTGGCACCATTTTAAAGGAAAATTTACTTAAAAATCTATATAATTTTTTCTCAAATAGAATAGAAATTTGTAAATAAAGGTTTGTTTTCAACAAAAAAGTTGTTTTTATTAAATTAGATTAAGTAGCAACATTTACGATAAAGAAAATTTTATTTTTAATTTTTTTACTCAAACTTAAAAAATACACAATTTAATAGTTGACAAACAAATTCTTTAAGTCTAAAATAAATGTATCATAGCAAAGACGTTTGACAAGTAGATTTTTGGCGAGTTCTAAACAGAGAAGGCAACCTTGGCTGGAAGTTGCGGATAGATAACCTTAAATTGAAACCACAAATTGTTCTATGGGTGTTTTGAAAAGTTTAACCTAAATAAACTTTAGAGAGGCTTTTTAGTCATAAAGGTGGAACCACGGAAAGTATATTTTCGTCCTTTAACAAAATTTTGTTGGAGGATTTTTTTATTTTAAATATAAAAATCGTCTTTGGCAAAGAAATCACATAAAAAGGGAGTAAAAAATGGAAGAAAAAGAATTGTCAATGTATAGACACGGGTGTGCACACGTTTTAGCAAAAGCGGTGGATAAAATTTTTACAAATGTCAAAAACACAATAGGACCAGCAATTGATGACGGGTTTTATTACGATTTTGATTTGGAAGAAAGCATAACCCCAGAAGATTTTAGAAAAATTGAAAAAGAAATGAGCAAAATTATTGCTCGTGATGAAAAATTTGAAAGGAAAGAAGTTTCAAAAAAGGAAGCACTTGAAATTTTCAAAGACAATCCATACAAAGTCGAATTGATAGAGAACTTGCCAGAAGGGGAAGTTATTTCTATTTACACTTTGGGGGACGATTGGTGCGACCTTTGTCGTGGTCCTCACGTAAAAAGTACAAAAGAACTCAAAAATTTTGCCTTCAAAATCAATCGTGTAAGTGGTGCATATTGGAGAGGGGACGAAAAAAACAAAATGCTTCAAAGAGTGTATGTCTTTGGGTATGAAACCAAGGAAGAACTTGACGCTCATATACATATGTTGGAAGAAGCAAAAAAGAGAGACCATAGAAAGTTGGGCAAAGATTTGGGACTTTTCTTTATCAGCGAATATGCCCAAGGTATGCCATTTTATATGCCAAAGGGCTTGATTTTGAAAAATGAACTTATCTCCTTTTGGCGTGAAATTCATAAAAAAGCGGGCTATCTTGAGATAGAAACTCCAATGGCTATGAATAGACAACTTTGGGAAGTGTCAGGGCATTGGGACCATTACAAAGCAAATATGTACACTTTTAAGGTTGAAGATGATACCTTTGCAATCAAACCTATGAATTGCCCAGGTGGAATGCTCTATTATCTTCAAAACAAACATTCATACAAGGAATTTCCTTTGCGTGTAGGGGAACTTGGCAAGGTACACCGCCACGAAGCAAGTGGAACTCTCAACGGACTTTTGAGAGTGAGATGTTTTACACAAGATGACGCACACATTTTTATGTTGCCAGAGCAAATTGAAAGCGAAATTGAAAATGTTATGAAACTTGTCGACGAAACTTACAAAACTTTTGGTTTGACCTACAATGTTGAGTTGTCGACAATGCCAGACAATCATATTGGCGATATTGAAACTTGGGAAAAGGCGGAAACTGCACTTAAAAATGCACTTGAAGCAATGAAACTTGACTACAAGATAAATGCAGGTGATGGTGCTTTCTATGGGCCAAAAATTGATATTCACGTAAAAGATTGTTTGGGACGTGAATGGCAATGCGGAACAATTCAACTTGATATGCAACTCCCAAAACGTTTCAATTTGACTTATACAGACAAGGACGGCAAGGAAAAAGAACCTGTTATGATTCATAGGGTTATCTATGGTTCTCTTGAAAGAATGATTGCTGTTTTGACAGAAAACTATGCAGGTGCTTTCCCACTTTGGTTGTCGCCTGTCCAAGTTGAAATTATGAACTTGAATGACGACCTTTTGCCTTATGCAAAAAGTGTAAAAGAAAGACTTGAAAAAGAAGGCTTCCGTGTTGAACTTGATGATAGAAATGAAAAAATTGGCAAAAAGATTAGGGAAGCACAACTTAACAAAATTCCATATATGTTGATTTTGGGCGAAAAAGAAAAAGAAAATGGCAACATTTGTGTAAGAAGTCGCAAAGAAGGCGATTTGGGCTCAAAAGATTTGGAAGAATGGATAAAAGAAATAAAAATTGAAAGAGATACAAAAAAGATTTAAAAACTAGTTGACAATGTTGGTTGGAAGTGGTATTCTATCCTTGTTTTAAAGTAGAAGTGCCACTTCTCACCGTTTAACGTATAGTTCAATCGGTTGCTATCAAGTATATTTTGATTGTAAAAAGTGGGCATTTCTGTCCGCTTTTTTTGTTGAAAAGTATTAAAATGTTCAACAAAGAAATAAAACACAATTATTAGGAGGTATTTTATCATTAAAAATCAACAACTTATAAACGAAGACATTCGTCTTCCACAAGTTAGACTCATTGGGGAGAACAACGAGCAACTTGGGATAATGCCTAGCAGAGAGGCTCTTAGTTTGGCTTATGAAAAAGATTTAGATTTGGTTCTTATTTCTCCAAATGCAGAACCACCTGTATGCAGAATTATGGACTATGGCAAGTTTAAATTTGACCAAGCAAAAAGACTAAAAGAGCAACGAAAGGCACAAAAAACTGTTGATATAAAAGAAGTTCAATTGTCAATGACTATTGATACACACGATGTGGAAGTAAAAGCCAAGCACGCCAAAAGATTTTTGGAAGATGGCGACAAGGTAAAAGTGAGCATTCGTATGCGTGGCCGTCAACAGGCAAGACCAGAGATGGGTATTGAAATTATGAATTCTTTTTACGAAATGGTAAAAGAACTTGGGACTATTGAAAAAGCCCCAGAGATTATGGGGAGAAATATTTTTATGGTGCTAGCCCCAATAAAAGCGAAATAGGAGGAAGAAAAAATGCCAAAACAAAAAACAAATAGCGCAGCAAAAAAGAGATTTAAAGTTAAAAAGTCGGGACTTATCAAAAGGACGCAACAAGGTAGACGTCATCTTTTGTCACACAAGTCAACAGCAACAAAGAGAGATTTGAGAAAATCTTCTTATGTCAGCAAAACACAAGAAAAGACCATTAGACAAATGGTTCAAGGTTAATAAAGGAGAAGTACAGAGATGAGAATTAAAAGAGCAGTTAACAAAAATAAGCATAAGAAAGCAATCTTAAAACAAGCAAAAGGTTTTTGGGGTTCAAGAAGCAAACTCTTTAGAGTTGCCAACGAATCTGTTATGAGAAGTCTCAATCACGCATACATCGGAAGAAAGCATAAGAAAAGAGATATGCGTAGACTTTGGATTACAAGAATCAATGCTGCTTGCAGAATAAACGATATTAGTTATAGTCGTTTTATGAGCGGTCTTAAAAATAAAAATATTGACCTTAACAGAAAAGTTCTTGCAGATATGGCTGTAAATGACAAACAAGCATTTGCAAAACTCGTTGAAGAAGTAAAGGCATAAAAAATATAAATCAAACAAGGTTAAAGCATTTTGTACTACTTGTTTGATTTATTTATTGTTTACTTTTATAACTAAAAATATTTAACAATAAAAAATTAAAGGAATAATTTTGGAAATTATTACATCAGTTAAAAACGATTTTATCAAAAAAATAAAGGATATTAGGGACAATCCAACGGACAAGTTGTTTTTAGACAATGCAAAAACTATTGTTGATGCTTTGTCTTGTGGCGAAAAATTGGAATATTTGATTATTAACAACAAAAAAGAAAAGGAAATTGTTGGCAAATATCCTGTTTTTTGCAATTTTGATTATATTCTTGTTGGCGAAAATGTTGTGGAACACTTATCTACAACAAAAACTCCACAAGGAGTGATTGCTATTTTTGATTATTCTCAAAAAAGGGAACTTGATTTGTCAAACAATTTTATTTGTTTAGACAATTTGCAAGACCCGGGCAATCTTGGGACAATAATAAGGTCTGCTTCTGGTACAAGTTTTAAAAATATTTTTCTTATAAATTGTGTCAATCCATTCAATCAAAAGGTTGTAAGGAGTTCAATGGGCGGAATTTTTAAGTTAAATTTCAAGACTTTTAAAACTCCAAATGATTTTATCCAATTTGCAAACGACAACAAATTAAAATATGTTGTTGCTGATATGATGGGAAAAAATATTTTTAAAACAAAAATAGATTTTTCACCAATTGGCGTGGTTGTTGGGAGCGAAGGTCAAGGAGTAAGTGATATTTTGCAAAAAAATGCACAAAAACTTATTTCAATTCCTATGAAAAATGGTTTGGAATCATTGAACGCAGGGGTAAGTTGTTCAATAATAATGTATTCTATTGAAAATAGTTGATTAAATCGTTTTATTTAAGTTAATTAATTTGATATAATAAAATAGATAATATGGTGCAGGTGCTTTTGCTTTTAAAAGTTGCTATTGCAACTGACCAAATTTTCTTTAAAAATTTAGGAGGAATAAAAAATGATTACAGCAGGAGATTTTAGAAAAGGTGTTACATTTGAAATGGACGGGAATGTTTTTAGCATTATTGACTTTTTGCATGTTAAACCGGGCAAAGGCGCTGCTTTTGTTAGAACAAAAATAAAAAACGTAGTAACTGGACAAGTTTTGGAAAAAACTTTCAACCCAACCGAAAAATTTGAGGAAGCAAAAATTGAACGTAAGGAAATGCAATATCTTTACAACGAAGGCGGAATTTACTACTTTATGGATATGGAAACATATGAGCAAATTCCACTTAACTACGACCAAGTAGAAGAAGCAATGAAATATGTTATAGAAAATATGATGGTTTCTATTCAATTTTATAAAGGGAAAGCATTTTCAGTTTTGCCACCAATGTTTGTTGAACTTGAAATAACAGAATGCGAACCAGGAATTCAAGGCGATACATCAAAAGCAGGCAACAAGCCAGCAACTTTGGAAACAGGCACACAAATCCAAGTTCCATTGTTTGTCAATTTGGGGGATCGTATCCGTATTGACACTCGTACTGGGACATATATGGAAAGAGTGTAAAATTTTATTTGTTTTTCTTTGCAAAACATTAAGTTTTTATTAAGTAGTAGAATTTTAATTTAAAAGTTAATTTTATGGCTGATTATATAATTTTAATTGGCTTAGGAATAGAAAAATGGCAAGAAAAAAGGGAATTTATGAAAGATTTTTTAAAAGAGTAATAGACTTTACTCTTTCTTTCATTGCTATTATTTTGCTATCCCCAATTTTTATTATTGTTTATGTTTTATCACTCATATTTTTACATTCCAATCCTATCTTTAAGCAATATAGGCCAGGAAAAGACGGCAAATTTTTTGTTTTATACAAGTTTAAATCAATGACCGACAAAAAAGATGAGAACGGCAATTATTTGCCAGATAAAGATAGAATAACTCTTTGGGGAAAACTTATAAGAAAAACTTCACTAGACGAATTGCCTCAACTTTTCAATATCTTACGCGGAGATATGGCAATTATTGGGCCTCGCCCTAGAATTATTGAAGAATGTATTTTTCTTGATAGTGAACACCAAGATAGATTTAAGGTTAGACCAGGGATAACTGGTTGGGCACAAGTAAATGGTCGCAACTCTATTCGCTTTGACAAGGTTGTAGAGTTTGATAAGGAATATGTAGACAACCTTTCTTTTGCTTTTGATTTAAAAATTTTTTTCAAAACAATAGGATATGTCTTTAAAAGAAAAGATATCACACAAGAAGGCACGGTTTCCAATGAGTTTCACGGAGATTATTTGTTGCGTACTGGTCAAATAACCCAAGAATACTACGACCAAAAGATTGCTCAAGCAAGACAAATGGTCAATGAAGTAAGATATAGTAAAATGAAAACAAAACAAAAACATCTTCAAGATGACATTGACTATGTGGAGAAAGAAGCAGGTTTGTAGTATCATATAAAATTTAAGAATAAAATTTTGATATGCAATTTGTTTCTTTGAAATTGTTTGTTTAGAACAAAAGTCCTATTTATATATAGTT
>CAZLYY010000003.1:11244-23747 GCA_964563895.1 uncultured Christensenella sp.
TGATTTATATTTTGTCAAAATAATGTTATTTTTGCAATAACATTATTTTTTTTGTCTAAAATAAATTTTAATATGAGCAATTGAATATCTATCAATAAGGAGAAATTATGTTTGAAAATCTTTTTCCCCAATTTTTTTTGAAAACCCTTGAAAGAGTCCCACTTGAAAAAGTTGGCGAAATCCGTTTAAGACTTAACAAAAAGATTGTTTTATCTATTGGCAACAAGTCTTATTATTTATCTTCCAATGGCTTGACAGGGAATGGTGCTTCTGCTTTGACAGCCGACCGACTTTTGATTGACGATGTATTTAAGCGTGCTTGTGAAAATTCGGTTTATGCATATGCCGACCAAATTAAAAATGGTTTTATTACAACAAAAGGTGGCGTTCGCATTGGACTTGCTGGCGAAGGTGTTTATGAAAAAAATTATCTAAAAACTTTAAAAAACATTGATAGTTTGTCTATTCGTATTCCACATCAAATCAATGGTTGCGCTTTGCAAATTATGAATTATCTTTTTGACAATGAATTTTTAAACACACTTATCATTGCTCCACCGGGAGCGGGAAAAACAACTCTAATTCGTGATATTTTGCTCACATTGTCGCAAAAAAATTATTGCTATAATGTTCTTTTGGTGGACGAAAGATTTGAAATTGCCAATTGTTTCAATGGAGAACCGACCCTTGACGTGGGCAACTTTTGTGATATTTTGAGTGGAATAAAAAAAGATTATGCTTTTGAAAATGGTATTCGTGCTTTGCGACCTGATATTATTGCAACTGATGAACTTTCCCCCGAAGATTATCCTGCGGTGCAATATGCCGTTTCGTGTGGGGTATCAATTTTGGCATCTATTCACGCAAAAAACATTGACGATTTGAGACTAAAAGATTCTTTTGAAACAATTTTAAAAAACAAAATTTTCAAAAGATACATTGTTCTATCTTCAAGGGAAGGTCCGGGCACAATTGAAAATATTTATGATGAAAATTTTAGGGTTATAAATTATTGATGAAATTTCTTTTGATATGCACTGTGTTTATTTGTTTTTCTTTGATTGGCTTTAAAATTGCAAATTTTTATAGGAAAAAGAAAGATTTTTATGTTGATATTTGTGCCTTTTGCAATTATGCTTCAAATCAAGTGTCTTTTGCATTAAAAAAAACAAATGAAATAGTTTCGTCTTGCAAATCAAGTTATACAAGTGATTTTTATAATTATTTGACCATTTATGAAAAGTTTCTTGATGGGAATATAACTCAAAAAGAATTTCAAGAAGATAAAAGTTTTGCAATTTTATCAATAGATGAAAAAATAAAAATAGACAATTTTTTCTTATCTTTTGGGCAAATGAATAAAGAAGAAGAACTGGAAAAACTTGTTGCTTTTAAAGAAGAATTTTCTCAAAAAAAAGAGTTTTGTTTGAATAATTATATAAAATACAAGTCGTTGTATGTTAAATTGTTTTTTTTGCTTGGGCTTGTTTTTGTTGTGATTTTTTTGTAGTAGGAGAAGAGTGCGTGGACTATACAATTATTTTAAAAATTGGTGCTATAGGCATTTTGACGGCAGTTGTTGTGCAAGTTTTAAAAAATATTGGCAAGGACGATATAGCAATGGTTGTTACTTTGTCTGGTGTTGTGGTTGTCTTGCTTATGGCTCTCAATTTGATTAACGAACTTTTTGAAACGGTAAAACAACTTTTCCTTATTTATTAAAAGGCTTTTTAACAAAATGGAAGTTTTTAAAATTATTGGCATAGGACTTTTGACTTGCTTTGTTGGAATTGTGGTTAAGCAGTTGCGTCCTGAATTTTACATAGTGGTTGTTTTAAGTGGGGCAATTATAATTTTATTTATGATTGTTGACCAACTAAAAACCATTTTTCTTTACTTTTTAACAATTTTCAATAAAACAAATCTTGATTATTCACTTTTTTCAAGTGTTCTAAAAATTATTGGTGTCGGCTTTTTGATTGAGTTTGCAAATGGTATTTGTATAGACACAAACAATGCTTCTGTTGGCGAAAAAATTGTTCTTGCGGGCAAAGTCCTTATTGTTGGATTGTCTTTGCCAATAATTTCAAACTTGCTTAATGTAATTGTTGAACTCTTGCCATAAATATTGCAATTATTAAAAAAAATAATGCAAATACATTTTTTAAAGAGATTTTTGTTGTGAAAATTATGAGTTATAAAGGATATTTATCATTAAAAGAAAAAGATTTTTTAAAGAAAATTTTTCTTTTTTGCCTACTATTTATTGTTTTTTCTCTTTTTTTTGTTGTAAAAGGACATACTTTTGCTTGCAAATCAAATGTTGACACATTTTGCAAGAGTAGTTTAGATAAAACAAATGATATTTCAAACAAAACAATATGTAAAAATTTAGATTCAAAAAACTTTAATTGTTGTGTATTTCAAACTAAAACTAGCAATATTTCTTCACGAACTCCTTTGTCGTCTAGCGAAAGCGAAGACTTGGAAGATAGCATTGATGAACAATTGAATGATATTGATTTGAGTGAAATTGAGAATAATTTTAACAAATTAAGCGAAAAGGACAAGGCCTTATTAGGCGAAAATTCATTCTTAAAATTAATAAAAAAGTTTATTAATGCCGAAGATAGTGATATTTATAGCAATTTTTTACCTTATGCCTTATCAACAATTTTTGAAGATTTGTTGTCCTTGCTTCCATATTTTGCGGTTATTGTCGCAATTGCAATTTTATATAGTTTGGTGGGGCAAATGTCGGGGGATAAAAGTTTAAATTCAATTATTCATCTTGTTTGTTTTGGGACTATTGCTGGTGTCGTTATAAAAATTGTTTTGGGGCTTTTGACTTCTGCAACCAATGCTATAAATATTATAGAAGGGCAGATGGAAGCAATTTTTCCTATCATTTTAACACTTATAACTGCCGTAGGCGGTGTGGTTACGGCAACAACTTTTGAACCTTTTCTTGCAATATTAACTAGTGGCATTACAAAACTTTTTTCTTCATTTCTTATCCCAATTTTTACATTTAGCATTGTTTTTGGAGTCGTTGGGAATTTGTCAAAGAATGTTAAATTAGAAAAATTTTCCAAGTTTTTCACTTCTCTTTTTAATTCTATCGTAGGTGTCGTGTTTACAATTTTTATGGCTTTTCTTGCCTTGCATGGGCTTACTGTTTCAACTGTTGACACTATAAGCATAAAGACAACAAAGTATGCTATAAAAAATTACATTCCAATTGTTGGTTCGTATTTGTCTGATGGCGTGAGTTTAATTTTAGCTAGCAGTGTTCTTATAAAAAATGCTATCGGTGTGAGTGGACTTGTTATGCTTTTCTTATGCTTTTTCTCTCCAATTATTCAAATTGTAGTTGTGCAATTGTTATTAAAACTCACTTCCGCCATTTTAGAACCTGTTTGCGACAAAGAAACGCCCGATTTTCTTTATTCAATTTCAAAAAGTCTAAATATGCTTCTTGTATCACTTCTTTCCATAGGCTTTATGTTTTTAATTTCGGTTTCAATATTGATGTGTTGTTCCAATTTGTTATAAGGGGGAAAAATGTCCGCTATTTCGTCGTGGATATTGGGGATTGCAGGTGTTGTACTTGTTGGTGTTTTGGTTGAAATGCTTTTACCCCAAGGAAAATTAAACAAGTTATTAAAAAGTATTGTCGCGGTTGCAACAATTTTGATAATTGTTTCTCCATTAAAAAATATAAATATAAGCACGCTTGATTTTTCAAATCTTTTTGAACCAATTGCCATAGACAATGATTTTGTTGAGTCAAAACAAAGAAAAATGCTAGAATCCTTGCAATTAGAGATAGAAAACAACCTTGCAACCAATGGCTATCAAAATGTTGTTATCAAAATTGAAGGCACAATTTCTGGTGAAAAATGTTTAATTTCAAATGTTTTTGTCAAATTAGAAAATTTAGTTCTTATTGATGAAAAACTGAATATAGATAAATATACAAATATTGTGGCTATTATAAAAAAGTCGGTTGATGTAAAAGAGGAAAATATTATTTTTTATGAATGACAATCAAAAAAAAGATAGTTTTTTATCAAAACTTTCGGACAAGTTGAAAAAAATAAAACACCTTGATATAATCTTGACAATTCTTTTTATAGCCATAATTTTGCTAATATATTTTTCATCAACAGGTCTCTTTTCTTCAAAAAAAACCAATGACAAATCGTCTTCATTAGCCTTGACAAGCAATTCTTCTGACACAATGAATAGTTATGTTTTGGAATTGTCTAGCAATTTGGAAAGCCTTATTTCAAATATGTCAGGGGTGTCAAATGCCAAGGTTATGTTGTATTATGATGAAGATATTTCATACGACATAGCCTACACGCAGGAAACAAAAACAACTTCCAGCGGTGAAACTGTGCAGACAAAAAGTCCCGTTTTGGTAGAAAGTGATGGTAGCCAAAAGCCCATTATTTTATCAAAAAACTTGCCTAGTCCAAAATCAATAATCGTTGTCGCAAGTGGGGCACAAAACACATCTGTTAAACTTGAAATTTTACGATTGATACAATCAATGTTTGAGATAAGTTCATCAAGAATAGAAATTTTTGCAGGGAAATAAAAGGGGGAAATATTATGCTTACAAAAAAGAAAAAAATAATAGTTTTATGTTCTATGTTGGTTTTGCTTGTCGTTACTGGGGTGCTAAATATTGTTCTTAACAATTCTATCAATGCAACACCTACAACTACAACCACCACATATTCTTCTTCATCATTTTTTGCAACAAGCAAACAAGATAGGTTAGACACAAGGAATGAGTCCATTGCCCAATACAAAGAAATTATTTCTTCTAGTGCTAGCAGTGAAGAAGCAAAGAAAAATGCACAAAGTAGTATGGACGCTATTTTAGAAGCAATGACAATGGAAACGACTATGGAAGGTCTAATCAAAGCAAAAGGTTTTAGCGAAGCCTTGGTTAATTATTCTTCAACCTATATCAATGTAATTTTGCAAAGTAGCGAACTTACCGAAACAGAAGTCGCACAAATAGTTGAAGTTATTCAAAATCAAACAAATAGGGATATAGATTATATAAAAATTATTCCTGTTGAATAAATTTGATATTTACAACCTTTAAATTTGTTGCATAAAAATCTTTCACATGGTATACTACAATGTATCTAGTGGGAGTTTTTATGTTTTCAAATAACGAACTTTATGAAAAAAGTGATGACGGAAAAGTCTATTGTGGTAAGAATATTATGCTTTCCATTATCAATCTTTCTGCAAAAGAGATTAGCGGAGTTGCATCTCTTAGCAACAAATTTATGGGAAGATTCAAAAGACTTTTTTCTCACAATTATTTTGAGGGAGTCAAGGTTTCTTATACTCAAAGCAAAAATTTGATTATAGACATTTATCTCAATGTTTTTTTTGGATATAGTGTCGCAGATGTTGCGTATAGAGTGCAAGAGAACGTTAAAAATGGCATCTCAAATATGATTGACGCCAAGATTGAGAGTGTAAATATCCACGTCGTTGGTGTGGAATTTTCAAGAGAGGATATGGCTAAGATTTAAAATTTTCCCTTGTTTTGCAAGGGAATTTTTGTGTGATATAGGAGAAGATATGAGTAGTACGCTTGCACGAGATTGTGCTTTTAAATTGGTTTTTCAAGAAATGTTTAGTGAAGATTTTTTATTAAACGATTTTTTTGATGAGAGTATGGCGACCGAAGAAGACAAGGAATATGCTTTAAAAGTTTTGGAAATTATAAAACAAAATAGGGCGTCTTTGGACGAATATCTTCAAAATGGGTTAACAAAGGGGTTAAAATTGAAAGATTTGTACACCTTGGACCACGCAATTCTTGTTATGGCAATTGCTCAAATTGAGTATCTAAAAGAAGACAAACCACTTGTAATTAACGAATCTGTAAGGTTGGCAAAAAAATATTCCACTGACAAAAGCCCGTCGTTTATAAATGGTGTATTATCATCACTTTTTAGGAATTAATTGTATAAACGAGGTAAAAAGTGCTAAAAGATTTAAGCGTAAGCGAACTAAATAGTTATATTTCAAACATTTTTGAAGCGGAAGAACTGCTTCATTATGTCAAGGTTTATGGCGAAGTTTCTGGGTTATCACTTGTGCGTGGCAATTTGTATTTTACTTTAAAAGACGAGAATGCCATATTGTCTTGCATTATGTTTGGTGCTTCAAGTGTAAATATAAAAGATGGCGACCAAGTGTTGGTTACTGGCGGATTAAAATTTTATGCAAAAGGTGGTCGTCTCAATTTTTATGCAACATCAATATCCCCATATGGTAGCGGTCAACTTTTTAAGAAATTTTTGGAACTCAAAGACAAATTGGAAAAGGAAGGCGTTTTTGACGACAAGTACAAAAAACCTTTGCCGGAGAACATCAAAACAATTGGTGTTGTAACTTCTTCAACAGGGGCTGTCATTCACGATATCATAACAGTCTCCCATAGGAGAAATCCTTATTTAAATATTTTTCTTTATCCCGCAAGAGTTCAAGGGGAAGGGGCGGAATACACAATAATTGAAGGTCTTGATTATCTTGACAAAATGCCCGAAGTAGATGTGATAATCATTGCACGTGGTGGCGGTTCGATAGAAGATATGCAACCTTTCAACACCGAAGTCTTGGCAAGAAAAATCATATCTTTATCAAAACCTGTCATATCTGCCGTTGGACACGAAGTGGACTACACAATTTGCGACTTTGCATCGTCTTTGCGTTCTGCTACACCGTCCGTTGCGGGCGAAATGGTAACAAAAAATATATTAGATGGTTTGAAAGAATTTTCTCACTATCTTGACAAAATTCAATTTTTATACAACAACATTTTGGCGGAAAAATATGCCAAACTTGACAATCTTTTTGCCAAACTTGATAGTTTTGCAACAAATATTATCTCTTCAAAATCAAACAGTTTCAATCGTATCGTGTACAAATTGCAACAAATAAATTTCTTGTCAAATATTGAAAAATCTCTTGAGATAGATTATAATAGATTGCAACTTTTAGATATGGCAAAAATTTATGACAAAGGTTTTGTTAGGGTAAGAAGCGGTGGCAAAATTTTAAGAAGTGTCAAAAATATTGATATTGATAGTCAAATTGATGTGGAGTTGCGAGATGGCAACATATCCGCAAAGGTAACAAATAAAGGAGAAAAATAATATGAACTTTGAAGATGCAAACAAAAGATTGCAAGAAATCATAGCAAAGTTGGAAGAAGGTTCTTTATCTCTTGACGAAGCAACAAAATTGTATGAAGAGGGAGTAAAACTTTCCAAAGAATGTTACAAACAACTTGATTCTGCCAAAGGCAAAATCGTAAATTTAAAAGAAGAATTAAACAAATATATAGAGGAATAACAAAGATGAAACTTAGTAAATTGGTAGGGGAGCGAACAAAAACTACTCCAAGTGATGCAACAATGAAAAACCATATTTTGCTTTTGAGAGCAGGATATATGAAACAAGTGGCAGGGGGAATATATTCTCTCACCACATTAGGTGCAAGGGCTTGCCTAAACATAGAAAATATTATAAGGGAAGAGATGGACTTGCTTGATGGTCAAGAAGTAAAATTTCCTGTCGTTATGCCAAAAGAACTTTGGGATATGAGTGGGAGATATTCTTCAATTGGTAGCGAAATGGCAAGATTTACCGACAGGACAAACAGACAAATGCTTCTTGGTATGACTCACGAAGAAGCGGCTGTGCATCTTGCAAAAAATTGGGTTAACACATACACTCAACTTCCTTGTATGATTTATCAAATACAAACAAAATTCCGTGATGAACCTCGCAGTCGTGGTGGCTTGATTCGTGTAAGAGAATTTACAATGAAAGATGCTTATTCTTTTCATATGACCGAAGAAGATTTAAATGACTATTATTACAAAATGCACGAGGCTTATGAGAGAATTTACAATAGAATAGGAATTGGCAAAAATGTAATCTCTGTCAAGAGCGACAATGGAATGTTTGGCGGAAAAATCTCTCACGAGTTTATGTATCTCAATGATTATGGCGAAGACCAACTTGTTTTGTGTGATAAATGTGGCTATCACGCAAATCAAGAGGTGGCGGAATGTCTTTATCACAACTCTGTTCAAGAAGAAATGAAACCACTTGAAAAAGTTTTTACCGGCGAAGCAAAAACCATAGAACAAGTGTCAAATATGCTTAAAGTTTCCCCACAAAAATGTATGAAAGCGGTCGTTTATGGTGTAAAAGGTGAGAGTGGATATGTCGTTTGTTTTATAAGGGGCGATAGGGAAATAAATGAAACAAAATTAAGACATATTTGTCAAAAAGAAGTCGTTCCATATGATGCAACAAATGACAAAAATTTCTGTGCTGGAAATATTGGTGCTTACAATTTG
Organism: uncultured Christensenella sp.; assembly: GCA_964563895.1. Lineage (GTDB taxonomy): Bacteria > Bacillota > Clostridia > Christensenellales > UBA1242 > UBA7862. The sequence goes on from CAZLYY010000003.1 coordinate 19,659, forward strand.
AATGTTGAAAATGCTGTTGTTTTTTATGACAAGAGCCTTGAAGGACTTACCAATCTTGTTGTTGGAGCAAACGAAAAGGAATATCATTATATCAATTTCAATTTTGATAGAGATATGAAGAATGTCAAATTTTACGATATTTCAAAGGTAAAAGTGGGCGATCCTTGTGCTTTTTGCAATAGTAGTCTTTCAATTTCAAACGGAATTGAAGTTGGCAACATTTTCCAACTTGGCACAAAATACACTCAAAGTATGGGTATGGAAGTTACAACAAAAGACGGCAACAAAATCAATCCTATTATGGGTTGCTATGGCATTGGTGTGGGGCGGGCTCTTGCTTGTATTGTAGAAGAAAACAGCGATGACAACGGCATTTGTCTTCCTATGAATATTGCACCTTTCAAAGTCCACATTGTCCCATTGGGGAAGAACAACGAAGAAGTCTCTTCAAAAACACTTGCTCTTTATTCAACATTGCAAGAGAACAAGATTCCTGTCTTGCTAGATGATAGAGATTGTTCCAATGGTATAAAGTTTGCCGATGCCGACCTTATAGGAATGCCTATTCGCGTCGTTGTTTCACCAAGAAGTTTGGCAGAAGGTAAGATGGAAATCAAACTTCGCAAGTCAGGCGAAACATTTATGGTTGACTGTGATAAAGTACTTGAAACACTAATAAATTTTATCAACACCAAAGAATAATAATTTTCATATAAAATATAAAGCAAAACCAAAATAAAAATAAAAAAAGTCTCATATATATAATTGGGACTTTTTTGTTATGTAGGATGCAAAAATATGATTGTCTCAATTTTTTAAAAATTTACAACTCTTGTTTTGCAAAATTGTGCGTTATCCTTTAAACTTGTGCAAGACTAAAAAGGTAAAAATGAAATTTATAAAAAAAGAATGTGTTACAATTTATGGAACAAAATCAAATCAAGGCAAGTGGTTTGCAAAAATAAGTTTGCTTGCTTTTTCTGTCTCACTTTTTTTAAGTCTATTTTCCGAAACAATTTTACATCGTGCCAATTTTTTTATTGCTTTTATTCTTCTTGCCATTTTTATGTTTGCCAACATTTTTTCTGATATGGTTGGGCTTGCTATTACATCGTGTCAAATTGAAAAATTGAAGAAAGAGAATTTAACAAAAAGACAACTAAATATTTGTGTAAAACTTATAGAATCTTCCGACAAAGTTTCATCTATTTTGTGTGATGTGGTGGGGGATATATGTGGGATTTTATGCGGTGTAAGTGGAACAATAATTGCAATGATACTATCCACAAAAATTGAACTATCCACTATAAAAATATTTATTGGCGCTTTTACAAGTTCTATTGTTGCTGGGCTTACAGTTTTGTTTAAGGCAATTTCAAAAAATTATGCTGTCAAACATTCTAGTAAAATTGTCAAAAAGGTGTCAAACCTAATTTTATTTTTTAAAATTTTTAGTAGAAAAAATAAAAAATAGGGAAGTGATAACTATTTTGAAATTGGCATAATAAAAGAAAGGGACAATGCAAAGGAACAATGTTTCTTTCTGGTATTTGTTTTAAAAACAATCAAATTTTTTAATTTAAAATTAAAATAAGGACAAACAAAATTTTTCAACTAATAAAATAAAGGGGTAAAGCAAAAAAAGTATATATTTGTTTTCAAAAATTATTTATTAAAAATATTGTTTTTTATTAGATTAAAAAAATAAGAAAAAATTTTATATAAAATATATTTTTTAGAAACTGCAATCTTCTTTATTTGACGGTCTTTTGCGGTTTTTAATTTGATTTTTTATATTTATACTTTCTAAAAATAATTTTTATTCGGCATTTTGCATAAATATTAAAAAATTGTATGAATATTTATACATTTGCTCTTGCATAAATATTTAAAAAAATGTATAATCAAAACATAACCTATGAATATTTATAAAAAGGTGGTGTTTTGGTATGGCAAGAAGCAGTCGTCAATCCAAAATTTTGGAACTCATTTCCTTATATGAAATTGTTACTCAAGATGAACTTGTTTCTCGTTTGTCTGCTGGCGGTTTTGATGTAACACAAGCGACAATCAGTCGTGATATAAAGGAACTTGGCTTGATAAAAATTCAATCAAGTGAAACGGGCAAATACAAATATGCTGTTGCTGATGGTTTAAACCAAACATCAAATAAATATATGTTTATGTTGAAGGAATCTGTTATTTCTTTCAAAAAACTTGGTACAAATGTTATTGTCAAGACTTTAAAGGGGCTTGCAAGCGGTGTTTGTTCAATTTTAGATAAACTTAATCTTGAAAATGTCCTTGGCATTGTAAACGGAGTTGATACTGTTTTGCTCCTCTTACAAAACGACTTTGACGCCGAATATTGCATCAAAAAAATAGATTCTATCATAAATTGCTAATTTGTTGGTAAGTACATAAAAAATAAATAATACACAATCAATTATTTTCAACAATATTTCAATTCTACGTTGTCTTTTTTTTGATTATTTGATATAATTTAGATATGTTAAAAAGTTTAGATATTCAAAATGTTGCACTTATAGACAATTTGTCAATAGATTTTTCTTCAAATTTGACTGTTATGACGGGCGAAACTGGGGCGGGAAAAAGTATTATTATTGACTCTCTTTGTTTTGTCTTGGGTGAAAAAGCCAACAAAGGTCTTATAAAACAAGGTCGCGATTTTATGAAAGTAGTTGCGAGTTTTTCTTCTCCTTTTGTTAAGGAAGTTGAAATTTTTTTGAATGAAAACGATATTGATTTTGATGATGAAATTGTTTTATCTCGCAAATTGACAACTGACGGGAAAGGGGAACTTCGTATCAATGGTGCGGTTGTTTCTGCTACAGCTTTCAAAAAATTGTCCGTTTTGTTAGTGGATATCAACGGACAACACGAGCATCAAAAATTGCTTAATGAAAAATATCATCTTGGAATTGTTGACCTTTTTATCAAAAACGGAAACCTTTTTCAAGATTACAAAAAAGAATATGAAATGTTGCAAAACATTGACAAACAAATTGCATCTTTGAATGGCTCAACTCAAAATCAAGAGAGAATGCTTGACCTTTTATCTTATCAAATTGAAGAAATTGAAAATGCAAAAATAGAGCAAAATGAAGACGAAATTTTAACACAAAAAAAGATTTTAATGCAAAATAGTAGCAAAATTTATGACTCTTTAGCACTTGCATATTCAAAATTTGATGGAAATATGTCTATCATTGATGGAATTAAAGGCGCATTGTCTAGTTTGTCGTCTATCGCAAAATACGATGAAAGTTTAAATGCTATAATTGAAAGACTTGAAAACTTGAAATACGAAGCAATGGACATATCGTCTACAATTTTTGAAAAGAAAGAAAATTGCAATTTTGATGAAAGCGAATTTGAAGAAATTGACTCTCGCCTTGATAAAATCAAAATGATAAAACGCAAATATGGGGCAACTTTAAATGATGTCTTTGAATTTTTAGCCCAAGCGAAAAATGATTATAACAAAATAAAAAACAGTCGTGAAACTTTGGAAAAGTTGCTTTTGGATAAGGGAAAATTGTTGAATATTTTATATGGAAAGGCCATTTCTTTGAGTGAAGAAAGACGAAAGGTTGCTTGCGAGTTTGAAAAAAGAACAAATGACGAACTTAAAGATTTGGGTATGAAAAATGCAAGATTTAAAGTTTTGTTTAATGATGTCCCATCGTTTGAAAATTCTGAAAAAATGTTTAATAGCAATGGTTTTGACCAAATCAAATTTATGTTTTCGGCAAACTTAGGTCAAGATTTAAAACCTTTGTCGGATATTATTTCTGGTGGGGAAGCAAGCCGTTTTATGCTTGCACTCAAAAATATTCTAGCCGATGTGGACAATGTTTCTTTGATGGTATTTGACGAAATTGATAGTGGAATTAGCGGGGAAGTTGCTTATAAAGTTGCATGCAAAATTGCAAATATTTCAAAAAAGCACCAAGTCGTTTCCGTCTCGCATTTGCCAATTATTTGTGCTATGGCTGATAAAAATTTGTTTGTAGAAAAGTTTATTGTAGACAACAACACCTCTGTTGCTGTAAAAACTCTTGTAGG
>CAZLYY010000004.1:0-17970 GCA_964563895.1 uncultured Christensenella sp.
ATTTTTTATATCAAATGGCACGATAGATGTAACTTTGCAAGACAAAACAGTTACTTATTCGGGCGAATATCAAACATTAAATTACACTTCTTCAATTGGTAATTTGACCGTTCAATATTCCCTTGACAATGCCAACTATTCTTCAACAATTTTACAATACAAAGATTGTGGTGAATACACAATTTACATAAAATTTAGCAAAGAGAACTATGACGATACAACAAAATTTGCTACATTGAAAATAACACCAAAAACTCTTACTATCACTCCAAAAAACGACACAAACACCGCTACTTATGGCGACACTTTAAGTAGTTCGAATATTGCAATAACTATTGACGGATTGGCAAACAACGAACAAGCATCATTTACCGGTTGGCTTGGTGTTGCGGATAAAAATGTTGGTACTCACTTAATAACAAAAGGTGATATTGCATTGCAAGACAATGGTACTTTCAAAGCAAGCAATTATAATTTGACTTTTAGCAACCCTTCCAATAGCACTCTTATTATAGGGCAACGCACAATTACAATTGAACCAATATCAACCTCCAAAGTTTATGGCACAAGCGACCCAACTTTTGATTTTAACATTGAAAATAGTGTTGATAATGACCTAAAAAATTGCTTTACAGGTTCTTTAACTCGTTCCAATTTAGAGAAATCTAATGTCGGGACATACAATATTTTGCAAGGTACATTGCAACTTAATACAACTTTGCAAGCAAGCAAAAATTACACTTTAAATTTTGACAATAGCAAAACTTTTGAAATTCAAAAAGCACCACTTACAATAAAGTTTAACGATGTCAGTTGCTACTATGGCAATGTTGTCAAATTGTCTACACTTGCTTCTTCAAATAGTGATAATAGAAAGTTTACAATTATTAGCGGAACTTTGTATTCGGACAATTTAAATCTCAATGTCTATTGCCTTGATGAGAACAACAACCAAGTTGAAATCGACAATACAACTCGTCGTAGCACAGCCAACGACGGTGGATATAGCCTTTGTGCAACTTATGACAATGCTAATTACGATGTTACAATTGAATCGGGACGATATATAATAAATTATCAAGTGTACACCATTACTTTTAGTGTGGGGAGTGCATTGTCAAGCATTGAAAGGGAACACTTTTCCACTGTAGGGGAATTGCCACAAGGTTTGTCTATTGAAGCACCACAAGGTTATGTTTTGAGTGGTTGGACAATGAATGGTGTTGAACTTCTTTCAACCGAAGATATGTTGACACGAGAAATTACAACCACGACCACTTTTACAGCACAATTTAAACCTATTGAATATATTGTCTATTATGTCGACAGCGGGGAACAAAAACAACTTACAACATACACAATTGAATCTTCAATAAATTTAAATGACACAACAATTCTTTCTCAAATTCAAAAAACAGGATACAATTTTATAGGATTTTATCAAGATTTTGAGTTTTCGGGAGATAAGATTGAGCAAATTGCGGTAGGAAATATGGGTGATAAAACTTTCTATGCAAAATTTGAAAAGAAAACTTTTTCTGTCGCAGTCAAAAGCCTTGAGATATCTTCTTCCGCAACAATTAGTTGTGAAAGTACAATAAAATATGGCGAAGATTATGTTTTCTCTGTTACTTTGGACGATAGATACAACAGGTCATACAACAATCTTCAAGCGGTGATTAGTTATGATGATATTTCTTTAGGGCAAGTAAATGCCACAAAAACGCTTGTAGATGGCAGTGCACAATTTGTTGTACAAAATGTTTTAGATTCATTTTCTATTGACTTGACAGGAATAGAACTAAACAAATATACAATATCCTTTGTCGCAGACGGGAAAGTCGTTGAAACTTTCACAAAAGACGATGGCGAAAGTTTGCTTTTGAGTGAATATCAAAATTTGGATATCCCAACCAAAGAGCATTATGACCTTTCTCAATGGGACAAGCAAGAAGACATTGTTGACATACACGATGACCTTGTTGTCAATGCAATTTACACACCAAATACTTACACTGTAACATTTCTTTTGGACGGTGCGGAATATGACGTTGATGTTACTTATGGAACTTCCGTTGATACTTCCATTTTGTCCGAAAATCACGAACTTGGCACCTTTGAATATTTCAAATACGACAAGTCAATTGACAATATCTCTCAAGACGAAATTATATCCGTTTCCGTAGGGAGCAATGCTTATATTCTTTATATAATTTTGGGTATTGTAGGTGTTGCAATTGTAGGTGTAATTATTCTCAATGTTATAAGGCAACATCGTAGAAAGAAATTCGCTTGGTGGGTATTTGGAAAGTAAGTTAAACCACTTTTTGTTTTGCAAAATAGAGCAATTTAATATGTTTAAAATAGAAAAGGACTTTTGCTTTTATGAAGTGAACTCCAAAAGTTAAACAACTTTTTTGGGGTTCACTTCAATTTATTTATGTTCCTTTTTATAATTGTTTTGTAGTCTTATAAATATTCTTTAAGGGATAAAATTTTATAAAACATTTTAATAGTTATATTTTAAACCTAACAACCAAATTTTTTTGATTTGTTTTAAAAGGACAAGAATAAAAAACTAAATAGGCAACCATTTTTGTTGCCTATTTTTTAAAAAACATATTAAATTTAAATCAAAAAATTTACGAAAGGTTATTCTTGTTATACTTTTATAATTTTAGTTTTCGCCTTTGGCAAGCCTCAAATATTTGTTGTATTTTTCAATGGCTTGTTGTTTGCTTTCTTCATACAATCTTTCTGCAAGTTCTGGGGACAATTTTTGTAGGGCAGTGTATCGTGATTCACCCAACAAAAACTCTTTATAATCTCTTGTAGGTGCACCACTATCAAGTCTAAATGGATTTTTGCCTTCCTTTATCAAACGTGGGTCATATCTATATAGTTGCAAGTATCCACATTCAACCGCACGTTTAATTTCGTTTTGCGACTCACTCATATTTATTCCGTGGTTGATGCAAGGACTATATGCAATAATCAAACTTGGTCCGTTGTAACTTTCCGCTTCAACAAATGCTTGTGCCGTTTGGTTCATATTTGCGCCAAGCCCTACTTGTGCAACATAAACATTTTTGTAACTCATTGCAATCATTCCAAGGTCTTTTTTAGGTGTTCTTTTGCCACTTGAAGCAAATTTTGCAGACGCACCAAGTGGGGTAGACTTTGACATTTGTCCGCCTGTGTTGGAATAGACTTCTGTGTCAAGCACCAAAATATTTACATTTTGTCCACTTGCAAGCACTTGGTCAAGCCCACCAAATCCAATATCATAAGCCCAACCATCGCCACCAATTATAAACACACTTTCTTTTGTCAAAGCACTTTCTTGCCCTTCAAATGTTGTCCCTTTGAAAAGTGGGGCAATTTTGAGTGATAATTGATATGTCTTTTCTCCGTCATCAAAATTTTCAAGCCATTCGTTCAAAAGGGAAGAAAGTTCGTCCTTTTTGTTGCTTTCCAAATATTTTTGCACATCTTTTTTGAGTGTTTCACGTTTTTCGTCAAGAGCAATCTTTATCCCAAGCCCAAACTCTGCATTGTCTTCAAAAAGACTGCTTGCCCAAGCAGGACCTCTGCCATATTTGTTTTTTGCAAATGGGGAAGTAGGAGCACTGCCCGAATAAATACTACTGCAACCCGTTGCGTTTGCAATGACCATTCTATGCCCAAAAAGTTGTGTTGCAAGTTTGATATAAGGTGTTTCGCCACACCCAGCACAAGCACCGCTAAACTCAAAATATGGTTTTCTAAATTGAGCACCCTTTATTGTGCTTGGCTTGAAAATTGTTTCAACATTTTCGTCCAAACTCTTTGAAAATTCCAAATTTTTCTCTTCTTTTTTCTCAAGTTCTCTACTTTCCACCATTTTTAGTGCTTTTTGTTTGGCAGGGCATATCTTTTCACAAACCCCACACCCAGTGCAATTTGCAACATCAATTTGTATGCGGAAATTTTGATTTGGAACACCAAGTGCTTTCAAACTTTCCCAACTTTGTGGCGCTTCTTTTTGTTTTTCGTCATCTACAAGTATAGGCCTAATTGCTGCATGTGGGCAAACGGCAGCACACATATTGCATTGCAAACAATTTTCTTTTATCCAACAAGGGCTATCAATTGCAATGCCACGTTTTTCATATTTTGAAGTGTTGGTTGGAACAAAGCCCCTTTCATCAAAACTAGAAACAGGCAAATCATCGCCCTTTTTATGTTCAATTTGTTTGATATACTTATATATTTTGCTATTTTCTTCTTGTTTTTCATCGTTTTCAACAAAATATTTGTTATTTTTCAAATCAAATTCATACATTTCAGCCGTTGCATTTTTGATAGCATTGACATTTGCATCAACAATTTTTTGTCCTTTTCTAGCATAAGTTTTGCTCGCCGCTTCAATAAGCAACCCTTCAACTTCATCAAAATCAATTATATTTGTGAGTTTAAAGAAACAAGTTTGCATAACAACATTTATTCTATTCCCAAGCCCTGCTTTTTTGGAAACTTCATTTGCATCTACAACAAAAAGTCTTGCGTTTTTGTTTATTAATGTTTCAAAGAATGTTTTTGGCAAACATTTTGCAATTTCTTCTTTGCCAAATGGGGCATTGAGCAAGAATATTCCATTTTGTTTTAGGTCGCTTGCCATATCATATTTCCCAACAAAACTTACATTGTGGCAGGCAATAAAATCGGCATTTGTGATAAGGTATGGTGCATTTGTACTTGATTTGCCAAACCTTAAGTGCGAAATTGTTACACTGCCAGACTTTTTGGAATCATATTCAAAATATCCTTGTGCATTTAGATTTGTATGAGAGCCAATTATTTTGATAGAATTTTTGTTTGCACTCACCGTTCCATCACTTCCTAGCCCATAAAATTTGCAAGTGTAATTGTCTGTTGACACTTGATAATTTTTGTCAAAAGTTAGGGAAGTGTGAGTAATATCGTCATTTATTCCTATTGTAAAATTGTTTTTTGAATTTTTTTCTTCCAAGTTGTCAAAAACACCCTTTGCCATAGCAGGCGTAAACTCTTTTCCGCCCAAACCATATCTTCCACCAACAACTGCTATATCTTTTCCAATTAAAGCCGTTGCAACATCTTTGAAAAGGGGTTCGCCGTCCGCGCCACTTTCCTTAGTCCTATCAAGAACAGCCACTTTTTTTACACTTTTTGGAAGAGCCTTTACAAATTTTTCTGAATAGAAAGGTCTGTATAACCTTACTGCCAAAACACCATATTTTTTGCCCGTTTTATTTAGGTCAACAACCACTTGTTTTATTGTTTCAACACTGCTTCCCATTGCGACAATAACATTTGTTGCATTTTTATCCCCAAAATATTCAAAGATTTCATATTTTCTTCCACAAATACTTGTTAGGTCTTTCAAACTACTTTCAACTGCGGATAAAACATTGTTGTAGTATTTGTTGCAAGCCTCTCTATTTTGAAAATATATGTCTGGATTTTGTGCCGTTCCTTGTTGGTGTGGAGTGTATGAAGATAGGGCACGAGCCTTAAATTCGGCAATTTCCTTTTTTGGTAAAATCTTTTGCAAGTCGTCATATTCAATTGACTCTATATTTTGAATTTCGTGAGAAGTCCTAAATCCGTCAAAGAAATGCACAAATGGTACACTGCTTTTTAGTGTTGCAAGGTGGGCAACAACTGCCATATCTTGTGCTTCTTGAACGGTGTTGGAGCAAAGCATTGCAAACCCAGTGCTTCTTACAGCCATAACATCTTGATGGTCGCCAAAAATTGACAAAGCATGAGTTGACAAAGCCCTTGCACTTACGTGAAAAACTGTAGGCAAAAGTTCGCCTGCAATTTTATACATATTTGGTATCATAAGTAGCAACCCTTGACTTGCTGTAAAAGTGGTTGTTAGTGCGCCTGCGGACAAACTTCCGTGTACAGCACCCGACACACCAGCCTCCGATTCAAGTTGGTTGACTTTTACAACTTTTCCAAATAAATTTTTTACATTTTTGCTTTGCCATTCATCTGCATTTTCCGCCATTGTTGAAGATGGGGTGATTGGATAAATAGATGCAATTTCACTGAAAGCATAAGCCATTTTTGAACAAGCGGTATTTCCGTCTACTGTTATTTTCATTTTATCTCCTTTGTCGTGTGGGGTGGGGCAAGCCCGCAAGCGACCATCGGTCGCTTTTAGGCAACGCCGACAAAAAGTCGCCGTTGCCCTCCGATTGAATTCAAAAATTCAATCGGGCGGACTTGCCCCCTCCTTACAATATATTTAGTATGCGATTATTTTTTCAAAAAGTCAAACTAATAAGAATATTCCTTTTTTATTATGCAACATTTTTTTAAAAGATTATCCTTTTAAAGAATTGTTTTTTTTATAAAAATGATATATCATAAAAATATGAAAAACATTGCACTTATTATAGAATATATTGGGACAAATTATTCTGGTTTTCAAAAACAAAAAAATGGATTGTCTATTGCGGAAGTTATAGAAAATGCTATTGAGCAAGCAACAAAGGAAAGGGTAAAACTTATCCCAAGTGGGCGAACGGACAAGGGTGTTCACGCTTTGGGACAGGTTGCCAATTTTGTTTCAAATTCAAACATTCCTGCCGACAAAATGGCAATAAATATAAATCTTTATCTTCCATTTGACATTCAAATAAAAAAGAGTTTTGAAGTCCCACTTGACTTTAATGCCCGAAAAAACGCCAAGCAAAAGACATATATTTATAAGATGATAACAGGGCAAAATATGAGTGTTTTTGATAGAAACAGGGCATTGTTTGTTCGTGGTGAGTTAGATGAAAATTTGATGAAAAAGGTATGCAAATACATTGTTGGAACACACGATTTTTCCGCCTTTGTCGCAAGTGGAGCAACGACCAAAACAACAACTCGCACCATTTATTCTTGCGATTTATATAGAAAGGAAAATTATCTTGTTTTTGAAATTACAGGCAACGGTTTTTTGTATAATATGGTGAGAATTCTTGTTGGAACTCTTATACTTGTGGGCAAGAACAAAATGAGCATTGAACAATTCAAAACTTTGTTGGACGGGGGGAATAGAAAAAACGCAGGGAAAACTGTTTCTCCAGACGGACTTTATCTCAAAGAAGTAAAATATCTTGACGAATAACCAATACAACTTTTTATTCTACAAAAATGCAACTTTTTGCAATAAATAGTGTGAAAAACTCTTGACAAATTTTATCAAAAGTTATATTATTATTGCGTTAGCAAAAATTGTGCCTGTCTATTAGCCCAGATTTGCGTAATTTTTAGTTACAAATATAAATTGAAAGTTTAGAGGAGAAAAAATGAAAACTTATATGGCAAACCCTCAAACTGTGGAATCAAAATGGTATATAGTTGATGCAACAAACATCCCACTTGGACGTCTTGCAAGTCAAGTTGCAGCCATTCTTCGTGGCAAAAACAAGCCAGAATTTACTCCACACGTTGACACTGGGGATCATGTTATTGTTATAAATAGCGACAAAGTTGTCTTGACAGGCAATAAATTGAGAGATAAAAAATATTATCATCACAGCGGTTATGTTGGCGGAATGAAAGAAGTCGGATACGACAAACTTATGAAAGAACAATCCGATTTTGCTGTTATCAAAGCAGTCAAAGGTATGTTGCCAAAGAATTCGCTTGGTTCAAAAATGATAAAGAAACTAAAGGTTTACAAAGATGCCAATCACAATCACGAGGCACAAAAACCTGAACTTATTTCAATAAAGGGAGCAAGAGAATAATGGCAGAAGAAGTTAAAGTTGAAAAAACAAAAAAGACTAGTGCTTTAAAAACAGAAAAAAAGGTTGACAAAAAACCAGAAGCAAAGAAGTTTGTAAAAAGAGAACAACAAGAAGAAGTTAAACCAGCAAAAAGACTTCACGTTAAGCCAAAAAATTATGCAAAACCTGTTACCAAGATTTCTACAGGTAGAAGAAAAGATGCTGTTGCAAGAGTTCGTCTTGTTCCAGGCAATGGCAAGATAACTATCAATGGAAGAGATATAGAAGAATATTTTATGCTTGACACATTGAAACTTATCGTTCGTCAACCACTCAAACTCACAGATACAGAAAACAAATATGATGTTATTGCAAATGTTTATGGCGGTGGCTACACAGGTCAAACGGGTGCAATTAGACATGGTATCGCAAGAGCACTTGTAAAAGAAAACGAAACATACAAGTCAGAACTTAAAAAAGCAGGTTTCTTGTCAAGAGATTCCAGAATGAAAGAACGTAAAAAATACGGTCTTAAAAAAGCAAGAAAGGCTCCACAATTCTCAAAGAGATAATTATGGGTATACAAAAATTCCTCCAAATTTGGAGGAATTTTTTATATGATTTTTATTTTCAAACAAACATTATTTCTTTTTTATGTTTCTTATATATTCGCTTGATTTTGTAGACGCAATTGCACCATCTGCACAAGCGGTTATAATTTGTCTTAATGGTGTTGTCCTTATATCTCCTACAGCATAAACACCATCAATACTTGTTTTCATATTTTGGTCGGTTACAATGTAGCCTTGAGCATCTTTTTTGATTTCAAAGTCAAGTATTTCTGTGTCTGGGCCACGTCCAATGCAAACAAAAAGCCCACCAACTGCAAGGGAAGTCGTCTTGTGCGAAACAAGATTTTCTACTTCAATTTTTTCTATTTTCTTTTCACCTGTAATATTTTTTACTGCACTATTCAATACAAGTTCAATATTGTTTTTTCTAAAAACTTCGTCTTGCAAAACTTTTTCTCCACGGAACTCATCTCTCCTATGAATTAAATAAACTTTTTTTGCAATGTTAGACAAATATATAGCATCTTCCAATGCTGTATTTCCGCCACCAACAAGAGCAACTGTTTCGCCTTTATACAATGCTCCATCACAAGTTGCGCAATAACTAACTCCCTTGCCAATATATTCTTTTTCTCGTTCAATGCCAAGTTTTCTTACACTAGCACCATATGCCAAAATTACAGCATAAGCCTTTAAGGTTTCTGTAAAACATTCCACAACTTTTATATCGCCTTCCAATCTTATTTTTTTCACTTCGTCAAAAACAAAAGGAATGTCAAGTTGTTGTGTGTGTTCAAACATTTTTGTTGCAAGGTCTATCCCAGAAATTGTTTTAAACCCAGGAAAGTTTGATACTTCCGCAGTGTTGCACACAGCCCCACCAGGCATTGTCTTTTCAATAACAACCACATCAAGTCCTGCTCTTTTTGCATAAATGCTTGCAGTCATTCCCGCAGGGCCACCGCCCAAAATCACGATGTCATAAATTTTATCCATATTTTCCCCCAAAACAAAACTATTATAGAATATTTTTGTGCAAAATGACAAATAAAAAATTGCTTTTTTATGATAATATATTCATTTTATTTTTTCTTTGCTCAAAAATGTGATAAAATTGTCGTGGAGAAAGAAATGTTTTATATAACAAAAAATTGGTACGAACTATTAAAAAACGAGTTTAATAAAGACTATTTTAAATCTTTACAAGCGTTTCTAAATAAAGAATATGCAACAAAAACTATTTATCCACCCGACAAATTGGTTTTTAATGCACTCAATCAAACAAAATTCAAAGATATCAAAGTCGTTATTTTGGGGCAAGACCCATATATCAACGAAGGGCAAGCCCACGGACTTTGTTTTTCCGTAGAAAGTGGGGAAATCCCACCTAGTTTGAAAAATATTTATAAGGAACTTTATGACGAACTTGGGACATATATCCCAAATAATGGCAATTTGACCAAATGGGCGAAACAAGGTGTCTTGCTTTTAAATAGTGTTTTGACTGTTGAAAAGGGGAAAAGTTTTAGTCATAAAGGAAAGGGTTGGGAGCAATTTACTCACAAAATAATATCTTTTGTTGCACTAAAATATTCACCTGTCGTGTTTATGCTTTGGGGAAATGGTGCAAAAAATATTGTGAAAGATATTGATTTGAGTGGGCATTATGTCCTTACTTGCGCGCACCCAAGTCCGCTTTCGGCAAACAATGGCTTTTTTGGTTGTGGACATTTTAAAAAATGTAACAAGTTTTTGGAGTCAAAGGGGATAGAACCTATTGACTGGCAAATTGAAAATATATAATAATAAGTTATGTTTTATTGATAGGACGGGTTGTGGGAGCCCTTAAAATTTAAACTTCCGTTTAAATTTTCATTTGCACCGTTGATGCAAATGCCTGCCACTTTGTGTCAGGCAAGGGCTCCCACTTTCAAACACCTGTTAAATCTAAAACTTTTTAACTTTTATTGACTTTAACATATTTATGTTATATTATGATGATAGTATTGGGGATATTATTTAATGGAAGAAGTGGCACAAAAAAGGGAAATTAATGTACAAAAAATAAAAGAAATTCTAAATAGCAAATGGCTTATTTTTGTTTTAGCATTTATTATAGTGTTTTTTTGGGCAATTGATTTTCCTTATGTTTCTCTTCCTATTCTTCTTGCGCACGAAGGTCTTGTCTTATATTTTTGTCGTGAAGATATCAAGGCTTTTTTGTTTCCCATTGTTGCTGTTTCCTATTCAATAACATCAATCCACGCAGGCCTTGCCAATTGGATTTTTTATCTATCAATTCTAGGATTATTTATAATCTTTCTTATATTATACATAATTAGAGAAAAGGTTAAATTCAAAAGAAAATTTAAAATGGGAAAACTTTTCCCAGCCTTTGTTTTGGCGGGCATAGGGAATATGTTGGGCGGAATAATTGGCTTTTTTGATATAAAAATTTTCTTAATTGTTACTTTTTTTTGTGTTTTGGTGTGCTTTCTTTATTGGCTTTTTATAAACTTTCTTTCAAATGATGACAAAAAATATGTTGCTTATGTCCTCATTGGTGTAACCGCGGTAATCTGTGCGGAAATTTTGATTGCTTACATTAGGTTTGGAGACTTTTTCCTTGCAGTTTCATACAAGGCAATAAGGGTAGGCACAGGGGAAATCAATGCTGCCGCCATATTTATGATGAGTGGGGTTTGCTCTTGTTTTTATCTTGCACGTGGCAATAAGTTTGATTATTTATATTTGCTCTTGGTCGTTGTTTTTGATTGTTTTGTTTATCTTACATATTCTAGAATAGCCCTTGCAATTTGTGCTATTGCCACCCTTGTATATTTCATAGTGGTTTTTAAAGATAGTCCTAACAAAAAACTTATTTTAATTGCACTTGCCATTATCTTATCAATAGTCGGTGTTTTAGTCGGTATATTTTGGGATAAAATGGTCGACTTTTTCGGCTTTTATTTAAAAATGGGTTTCAACAAAAATGGTAGGGAATATCTTTGGAAATGGTGTTTTTATCAATTTGAAGATAATATTCCTTTTGGTATTGGTTTTGTAACAAGAGACATTGATATACTGCGTAGTTTAGTCCCTGGGATTGAAGACCTTGGGAATGGCATTGGAATAGTCAATGCTCACAACACAATGCTCCATTTTTTGACTTGCACAGGTCTAGTTGGGACAATTTTAAACCTAGTTTTATATTACAAAAAATATCAAATGGTATTTACAAAATTTAATAAATTCAAGTTTTATATTCTTATGAATTATTTTTGTATTTTTGTTTTGGGCTGTTTTGACCCTACACCTAACAATAGTATTTTCCATATTGCAGTTTCAATACTCCTTATGACACTTGTTGAACTTGACAACGAAAAGCAAGAACCTTGGGAAATTTATTTTGGGCAAAGAAAACAAGCAAAGTTTGTGATTAAAAAATATAAAAAAGTGTATGCAAAAGACTAGCCATTTTAAAACTAGCATAAAAAAAGAAGGGAACAATGTGAAATAATAATTGTTCCTTTTTTTGTATAAGTTTTAAAAGCAATCAATTAATGGTTAACTATTTAGAAACTAGCACAATAAAAAGAAAGGAAAAATATAAAATAAAGATAATGTTCATTTTTGCATTAGTTTCAAAAGTAATTGACTAACGTACAATAATTGTTCCTTTTTTTTGTATAAGTTTTAGAAGTAATCAATTAACAATTGAAAAAAATATTTGATAAAAAAATAAATAGAGTTGGTAAACCACATTTTATAACAATTTTTTCTTGCAAATTTTTTAAAATTGAATATAATATGTATAGAAGTGCTAGGTGGGGAGCTCGTGGTGCCCTTATCCTGCAATCCACGATAGCAGGGCCGAAGGTTTGTCTCGGGGCAATGTTGTTAAGCAAGAATGAAAACTTTTGATGTTGAAATCAAGGTCTTGTGCAACTGTTAACTGTGAACCATGTCAGAGCTTGACCGCAGCAGCATTAAGCGGACCTAATGGTGTGCCATAAGGAAGCTTTGGTGGAGTCGGGGCTTTTATAGACTACTTGACAAGTTGTTTCAAAACAAAATGCACTTCTCTTTGACAATTCCAATGCCGTCCTTTTGGGCGGTGTTTTTATTTTTATCCAAAAGGGAATGCTTTTGATTATATCGCATTAGACTATATATATAAATTGTCAAAACAATATATCAAAATTTATATTTAATTTAAAATGAATACAATAAAAAGTTTTGATTTTTTGTACAATTGTGATATACTCGTTAGGTGTAAATTTGTTTTAGGAGATTTTATGTCAAAACAAGCTCAAAAGACCAATGCCGAAAGGTTTATTATGGCATACAACCAAATTGATTATGCTTTGCGTGCTATTTATGGATTTAAGCGCAGTTTAAGTTATGCGGATTTGATTAGAAAGGCTGTTCCTTTGAATAGTGTTGTGAGAAAATATGAAGACGAACTTATAGATTATGGCAGATTGAGAAATTCCATTGTTCACAAGACCAATCCAAATTATGTAATTGCAGAGCCACACATTGAAGTTGTGGAAGATTTTGAAAAAATTGCAAAGATTATTTCCACTCCACCTTTGGCACTAGGTCGTGTTTGCAAAAGGACGGTTTTGACTTGTGATAGCGATATTTCTTTAAAAACACTTTTAGGCCTTATGTCAAGCACTGGTTACAAAAACATTCCTGTTTACGAAGATGGGCAACTAAAAGGTGTTGCAATTGGTCTAAACGTACTTGAAGTCTTGGGGGACAGGAGTTTGTCGGGAGAAAATCTTGAAGATTTTGTTGAAAAGAACACTGTTACACGTGTTATGTCCCGCTTGGATGATTCAAAATATTTTATTGTTTGCGATAAAAATTTGACCATAGAATCCGCTCTCAATCAATTTTATCTTAGTCGTAAGTTGCAACTTATTATTATAACCGAAACCGGACATCTCAACGAAAAACCACTTGGAGTTATCACCGTTGCCGATATTCTTGATATGAATGCAATTATTGAAAATTATTAATAAAAATTCCAGGATATAAAAATAATTTTAAGGGAAAATTTATGATAAAAAGTTCATTTACTTACACAAAAAATGAGTTAGATACATTTTTAAAATATACTTTAAAGAAAAATACTGCACTAAAAGTCGTGTATGTATGTTCAGCAATTATTCTTGTTTGTGCAATTTATCTTTTGTGCTTGCAAGATTATGTTCAAGGTTCATTGTATTTATTTTGTGGTTTGTTTTTTGCTTTTTATGGCTTGATTTTAAAGGCTATTGGGGACAAAAACAACAAAAAGAATGTAAACAACATTGATAATTATGAGTTTGAAGAAGAAAAATTGACTGTTTATTCTTTCAATGCACAAGGGGAACAAATAGCAACTTTGATTATTAAATATAGCGATGTTTATAAACTTATGGAAAACGGGGATAGAACATACATTTTTATCAACAAATTAGTTGCACTCATTATTGCAAAGGAAAATTTTGAAAACAACGACTATCAAGAAGTTATCAATCGTATTAAAATGAAATTGCCTAAAAAGGCATAAACAATTTGAATGTTGATATAAAAACACTACTAAAAATATAAGGGGAAGAAAAAATGCAAAAAGAAGATAGCAAACCAAATTTTGTAAGTATGGAAAAAGACATACTAAAATTTTGGAAAGAAAACAAATGTTTTAACAAAATGGTTGAAAAAAACAAGGGACATAAGAGATTTAATTTCCTTGATGGCCCAATCACAGCCAATAACCGTTGCGGAGTGCACCATATTTGGGGTAGAACTTTAAAGGATATCACCTTAAAATACAATGCGCTCAAAGGCCACGATTCAATGTATCAAAATGGTTTTGACGCTCAAGGTATGTGGGTGGAAGTCGAGACGGAAAAGGAACTTGGTTTGTCTGGCAAACCAGAAATTGTCAAATATGGACTTGCAAATTTTACAAAAAAATGTATGGATAGAGTCAACTATTTTGCAAACGAAATAACCAATCAATCAATTCGTATGGGGCAATGGATGGATTGGGACAATAGTTATTATACAAATAGCGACAACAATATTTTGTCTATATGGCATTTCTTAAAAACTTGCAACGAAAAGGGATATATTGTCAAAAAGAATAGACCTATGGCATGGTGTCCACGTTGTGGGACAAGCCTTAGCGAACACGAGATGGCAGGCAGTTATCACGATGTTGTTCACACCGCAATTTTTGCAAAATTCCCTGTAAAAAACAAAGATTTCAAAATTCTTGCTTGGACAACAACTCCTTGGACTTTGTCCGCAAATGTGGCTCTTGCTGTCAACCCAACACTAGATTATTGCAAAGTTCTTCTAAAAAATTCAAAGGATACAATTGTTTTGTGCAAAGATGCTTTGAAAGTTATAAGGGAAGAATATGAAGTTTTGGACACTTTCAAAGGCGAAACTCTTGTTGGGCTTGAATACGAAACCTGTTTCCCAGAACTTGTAGAACAACAATTTGTTCACAAAGTTGTTGCGTGGGAAGATGTTGACGCCACAGAAGGTAGCGGTGTTGTTCATATTGCTCCTGGTTGTGGTGCGGAAGACTTTGAATTGGGACTTAAAAACAATCTTCCACAACTTTGCCCAATAGACGAACAAGGTGTTATGCTAGAAAACACTGGATTTTTAAAAGGTAAAAAGACAACCGATGTTGTTCAACTTGTTATAGATAGATTGGAGCAAGATGGCAAACTTCTTTATGCTCACAAATACAAACACTCCTATCCTTATTGTTGGAGATGCAAAACAGACCTTGTCTACAAACTTATTTCCACTTGGTACATTAGTCTAGACGAATTGCGACCACAACTTTTAAAGGCTATTGACGAAGTTGAGTTTGAACCTAGTTATGCTAAAAAGAGAATGGTAGATTGGCTAAACAATATGGGGGACTGGAATATTTCAAGAAGTCGTTTCTATGGGCTTCCACTTCCATTTTATGTGTGTTCCAATTGTGGCAAGGTTCACGTTTTGGGCAGTTTAGACGAGTTATCCCAAAAGGCTGTTAATCCAGAAGAAATAGCAAAAATTCCACACCTTCATAGACCATATATTGATGCCGTCAAAATAAAATGCGACAAATGTGGTAGCGAAGTTGAAAGAATAAAGGAAGTTGGCGATTGCTGGCTTGATGCTGGTATCACTCCATTTAGTACAAAAAAATATTTTGAAGATAAAAAATTCTTTGAAGAAAACTTCCCAAGCGATTATGTTTGTGAAATGATAGAACAAATTAAACTTTGGTTCTATTCTATGCTTGTTATGAGTGTTACATTGACAGGCAAAGCACCTTACAAAAAAATTGTTACATATCAATATGTTAAAGACGAAAATGGCAACGAATTCCACAAAAGTGGGGGTAATACCCTTGATAGTGATGTTGTTGCAGACAAAGTTGGGGCAGATACAATAAGGTATTTGTATGCTGGTGCAAACATTGCAAACGATATGCGTTTTGGTTTTTCTTTGACGGACGAAGCAAGAAGAAAACTTATGAACTTTTGGAATGCATATGTTTTCTACAACACTTATGCTGTGATAGACAATCCAGATGTCGCAAATTTCAAGATTGATTATAAAAATTTGTCATCAACGGATAGATGGCTTATTGAAAAAATCAATGACTTTATTGTAAAAAGCGATAAAAATTATAGCGAATACAAGTCATATCTTGTTGTAAAAGATTTTGAAGAACTTGTTGACGACTTAACAAATTTCTACATTCGTGTCAATAGAAGAAGATTCTGGAAATCTGATGATAAAAACGACCAAATGACTGCATATGCTTGCTTGTATTTTGCTTTGAAATCTATGGTTCAAGTTATGGCACCTATTATTCCTTTCTTGACCGAACATATTTGGCAAAATCTTGTTCGTGGGACAGAAAAAGATGCTCCAATTAGTGTTATGCTTGGCGATTTCCCACAACCAATTTCGTCTGTAAAATCAAGCGGAATTGTTGAAAAAACCGCTCTTGCTCGTGATATCATTGCCAACGCATTAAGACTTAGAAACGAAAATCAACTCAAAATAAAACAACCATTAAGGACGATGTACATTTTGTCAACAGACGCGGTAGACCAGGCTGTTGATGCTTTCCAAGATATTATCAAGGAAGAACTTAACATAAAAAATATTGAGTTTGAACATAGCACCGAAAAATTTAATATTCCAAGTTTAACTATCAATTTCAAGACCGCTGGTGCAGTTTTGAAAGGCAATGTCCAACAATTAAAAGAATATATTTCAACTTTGTCCGATGAAAAGATGAAAAATCTTGTTACAATGTATTATCAAAATGAAATAACAATAGAACCATTTGGAAAACTTGACAAGAGTTTGTTCAATCTTGTTTTGAAACCTAAAAAGGAATATGTTATAGCAACTTTGGGCAGTGATACAACTTTGGTTCTTGATACAACTTTGGACGAAGAATTGATGCTTGAAGGTGCATATAGGGAACTTGTTCGTACAGCACAAGTCTTGAGAAAAGAAGCGGACTTTAATATCGAAGATAGGATAGAAATGGATATCGTGTCCACATCTGACTATATTAGAAAAGTTGTTGACAAGTATTCTGACAAGATAAAACAAGAAGTCCTTGTTACAGTGCTAAATGGCAATATTCCTGCTCCTGATTATATAAAAGAAGTGGAAGTGGTTGGCGAAAATGTAATTTTAAAGTTAAAAGTCGCCAAGGGGGAAAATAAATAAATGTGTGATATTATTTTTGAAGACAATCAAGTTTTGGTTGCTGTCAAGCCACAAAATGTTCCTGTTCAACTTGATGAATCCGAAGACAAAGATTTTCTTACAATGCTTAAAGACTATTTGATAAAGGAACACAACAAACCGGGCAATGCTTTTTTAGGACTTGTTCATAGACTTGATAGACCAACAGGCGGAGTTATGGTTTTTGCCAAAAATTCCAAAAGTGCGGAAAGACTTTCAAAACAAATTAAAGATAGAACAGTGGAAAAAATATATTTTGCTGTTTTAAACGGAATTCCAAAAAATAAGCAAGCCACACTCAAAAATTATCTTAAAAAAGATGAAAAAACAAATACAGTGCGAATTTGTCCACAATTTGAAGATGGTGCAAAGGAAGCCGTTTTGAGTTATCAAGTTTTGGAAACAAAAAATGGTAGGGCCCTTGTCAAAATATCATTGGAAACAGGCCGTAGCCACCAAATTCGTGTGCAATTTTCCGCAATAAATTGTCCTGTCGTTAACGACCAAAAATATGGCAACCAACAAGAAAAAGGGAATCTTGCACTTTGGGCAACCGAGATAAAGTTTGACCACCCAGTTACAAAAGTTAGACACACTTTTAGAGTTCCACCACCATATGATGAAAAACCTTGGAAAGATTTCAACGTTTCTCGTTTTATGTTAGTGTAATTTAAAATGTATCTAAAAGATAATTTGCATTAATTTTTTTTGCAAGTTGCTATATGCAATTTCAAAATAGATATTAAATTATCTAAAAATCTTAATAAACATTAAATTGTTTAAAAAATCTTAATAAGTATTCAATTATCTAAAAATTTTATTCTAAAATTAAAACAAGGCAAAATTTGATTATCCAAATT
>CAZLYY010000004.1:18070-20902 GCA_964563895.1 uncultured Christensenella sp.
TACAAGTGCTTCTGTTGTGAGCATAGTTGTTACAACGCTTACGCTATTTTCTAGGGCAGAGATAGTAACTTTTGCTGGGTCAATAACTCCCATTTTAAGCAAATTGCCATATTTTCCTGTCAAAGCATTATAGCCAAAATTCTTACAATTTTTTTTGTCAATTTTTGTTGTTATCTCATTTACATTTTCGCCTGCATTATTCAAAATTTGTTTTAGTGGGGAAGATAGAGCCTTTGCGACAATTTCAAAACCAATTTTTTCTTCCTTAGTTTTGCATTGTTTTATTTTTTGATACAAGTGTTTTGACAAATGATAAAGTGTTACACCACCGCCAGCGACAATTCCTTCTTGCAAGGCGGAAGTTGTTGCCGACAAAGCATCTTCAATTCGCAATTTCTTTTCTTTTTGTTCAACATCTGTGTTTGCTCCAACCAAAATTGTGGCGATACCGCCTTCCAAATTGCCTAGTCTTTTTTGAAGTTGTTCTTTGTCAAAATCAATTTTGCACAATTCAATTTGTTCTTTTATGCATTCTTTTCTTTTTTCAAGCCTAATATTTTTTTCGTTTGAAGAAACAAGCAATGTAGAATCTTTTGTTATTTTCACACTTTCTATATTTCCCAAATCTTCAAGTTCTATTTGCGAAAAATCTTTTTCGCTTCCATTTGTTATGACAGTTGTATTGGTTAAACTTGCGATATCTTCCAAAATAGCCAATTTTTTATCCGCATAAAAAGGTGCTTTCACAACTGCACACCTAAAAGCACCTCTCATTTTGTTTACAACAATTGTTGAAAGTGCTTCATTTGAAATGTCATCACAAATAACAAGCAAGGGAACATTTGCTCCCATTATTTTTTCTAATATTGCTAAAATTTGATTGAAATTTTCAATTTTTTTGTCGGTTAATAAAACTTTTACACCTTTTTCTTCAAAAATTCCTTTATCCATATTTGTTGCTAAATATGGGGTAACAAGTCCTGTGTCAAGCGTCATTCCTTTGCTTAAAACAAGTTCCGTCTTGCTTGTTTTACTATCTCCCAAATTTATATTGCACGAATTGTTGCATTGATATGCTTGTGCAATAAGTTTGCCAATTTCACTATTTTGCGAAGATATTGTCGCAACATTTTCTATATCCAAACTATTTTCAATTTTTTGAGAAATTTTCCTAATTTTTTCAACAACAAAGTTTTTTGCTTTTACAATTCCTTTGTTGATTAGAATTGGGCTATATTCTGCAAGGTTGCTTTTTACCCCAAGATTTAGCATTTCTTGTGCCAAAACAATTGCCGTTGTCGTTCCATCTCCTGCCACATCATTTGTTTTTTGACTCACTTCTTTTATAAGTTTGCACCCCATATTTTCAAAAGGGTCTGTCAAGTCAATTTCTCTAGCGATAGTAACGCCATCGTTTGTTATGAGTGGTGTCGCATATTTTCTATCAAGCACCACATTTTTCCCTTTTGGCCCTAACGTTAATTTTACAACATTTGCAAGTTTATTTACTCCATCTAATAGTTTTTGTCTAGATTCTTTTTCTATCACAATTTTTTTCATTTTTTCTCCTTCATAATAACATCAATTTGTCTCAAAATCACATATTCTTCGCCTTGCAAATTCAATTGAACGGCGGTGTGTGGTTCATAAAAAATAGTATCCCCAACATCAATTTGCATTGGGATAAAAACTCCATACTCATAACTTCCTTGTCCCACATTTTCGACTTTTGCTTGACATAAAGTGGGTGTTTTGTCGTCATTTAAAACAACAAGTCCGCTTTTTGTCGTGTTTTGTGCCACAATTTTTTTTGCCAGCACTCTATCAAACAACATTTCCATTTTTTACTCCTTTTTATCATATATATTGCATTTTTTTCATAAATTTTTAATGCAATCATAGTCATTTTAATTTATATATAGGTTGGTTTTCAAAAAAAAGTGTCAAAAATTTTTATTTTGCCATCAAAAAATGTAAAAAAAGCACAAAAAAAGAATAAAATCAAAAACATTTTTTTCATTTTGCTTTTTATTTTGATAGATTTGATAGTCGTTTTTAATTTGTCGGATATTTTTTCTTCAATAATTACACATAAAAGGGGAATTTTCTTCAACGAGAAAATAGAATTCAATTCTTTTTCATTTTATTGCGTTTCTTTAAAACATTTTCAAAATGAGATTGATGCAACAAATTTTGCAAACAAAATTTCTTGCAAGGGTGCAATGGGCAAGGTTTATAAAAACGGGGAATACTATGTGCTTGCAAATATTTATCCCAATTTGATTGAAGCGCAAGAGATAAAAGAAAATTTGATAAATTTAGGTTATGATGCCCGCATTGTTAAATTATCAAGTCCTTTAATTTCTTTAAATTATAAGGGCAAAAACAAAAGTCTTATTCTTGATTGCCTAAATTTTTTAAAGCAAACTCCAATCAATTTGTGCAACTTTTCCATTGATTTTGATAGCAAAAATATCAAGAAAAGCACTTTAAATGGCAAACTTGCTTGTCTTTTGGAACAATCAAGCGACATTTTAGGGACTTTTAGTCAATCTAAAACTAAAAATGATGAAAAACTATATAGAAAACTGCAAAAAATATTTGAAAATTTGGATAAAAAGTTAGAAAAGGTTGTTTTGTTGGAAGACAATTTTGAAGGTTGTGCTTGCACTTTGAAACAAACAATTTTTGAGATTGTTTTAATGATTTTAGATTGTTTTTCATCTTTTAACTAGAATGTTTTTATTGCCTACAATTATTTATTTAAAAAGAAATTGGAGATTTTAAAAATATTTTTTATCTTCTATTATTTACAATATTACATAGTGATTT
>CAZLYY010000005.1:0-4855 GCA_964563895.1 uncultured Christensenella sp.
TTAATACATCGTCTGCTTTGCCACTCAAACCAAATTCTTTCAAATTTATCACATATTTTGGGTCGGTTGCATATTTGTACCAAACATTGTCGGAACTGCTCTCAACACATATTATAGGTTTTGTTCTATCTAGCACACTAGCCTTGTAATCATCTTTTTGTTTGTCAAAAAGTTCTGTGCTAGGCATAGACACTACACGACTTTTTATCCCAAATTTCAACAAATTTTGTGCCACTTTGCACAAAGACACGCAATCACTACCCGCTCCGCAAAGTGTAACAGCATAGTCATTTTCGTCTTTTAATACATATCCCCCAAAACTTGACTTGTCATAACTATCACCCACAAAATCAAGGGTTTGTCTTGGGATAACTATCACAACGGGTTGAGAATTTGAAAAATAAAATTTAAATGCACCAGCAAGTTCGTTTTTCCCACAAGGGCGAAACACACAAAGATTTGGCATAGCCCTTAAAGTTGCAAGTTGCTCTATTGGTTGATGAGTTGGGCCATCTTCCCCCACTGCAATTGAATCGTGTGAGAAATAGTACAAAACAGGGGGGTTCATAAGTGCGGACAACCTTATTGCAGGCGTCATATAGTTTTCAAAACTAAGAAAAGTAGAACAAAAAGCACGAATACTTTTGTTATGCAAGGTTATTCCATTGCAAATTGCCCCCATTGCGTGTTCCCTTATCCCAAAGGACAAAGTCTTCCCCAACGGATTTTTGGCATCAAAAATGGAAGAATTTTCATAATAAAGCATTGTTGAGGGGGACAAATCAGCACTTCCGCCAATAAATGTAGATACAAAATTGCAAGAATTTAGCAATTCCTTGCCTGATTTTCGCATATCAATTTTTGTTTCACTTGCAAGAAGTGGCGAATACTTGAATTTAAAATCTTTTGTAAAAAGTGAATGATAGTTTGCTTTTTCATTTTCTTTATATTGAGATAAAAGTTGTTGCTCCCTATCATATCTCTTTTGCTTTTCCAAAAGCAACTCTTGGACATATTCTTGCCCCTTTTGTGGAATGATAAAATCTGGTTCAAAATAATTTAGATTTTTTCTTAAAGTTTCTATTTGTGCGCTATTCAATGGCTTGCCATGTACACGACATTGCCCTTCAAACTCACTTCCAAAACCTATCTTTGTATGGCAAACAATTATTGTAGGTTTGGTGGAATGTTTTGCTTTTTTTATTGCTTTGTCAATAGCATTGACATCGTTGCCATTTGAAACGTTGATAACATTCCAATTGCAAGCAAGAAATTTTTTTGCAACATTTTCTTTGTTTGAAATTTTTGTTGAACCTTCAATTGTTATGTCGTTTTTGTCATACAATAGAATAAGTCTATTCAAACCAAGGTTGCCGGCAAGAGATATGGCTTCTTGTGCGACACCTTCCATAAGGCAACCATCACCGCAAAAACAATAGGTGTAATGGTCAATTGGCGAATAATCGTTTGTTTTGTATTTTTCTCTCAAATGCCTTTCCGCAATGGCAAGGCCGACACTCATTGCTATCCCTTGCCCCAAAGGGCCTGTCGTAGCGTCAATTCCACCCAAATCAACTTCTGGGTGCCCACAAGTTTTGCTTTTTAGTTGTCTAAAATTTTGCAAATCTTTGGTAGAAACATTAAATCCAAAAAGATGCAAGGTTGCATAAACAAGAGCGCTTGCATGCCCTGCTGAAAAAACAATTCTATCCCTATTGATATATTTTGAATCCTTTGGATTGAAAAACATATTTTTATACAATGCTAAAAATATAGGGGCGGAACCCAAGGCAACCCCCGGGTGCCCAGAATTTGCTTTTTCTATCTCCAAACAAGAAGTTACTCTTAAATAATTTGTCAATAAATTGTCTTTATTCATTTTTTGTCCTTTTATCTAGTTTTTACAAATCACTCTTTATTAAAATATTTTTTTAAAGCGGATATAATTTTCTTTTCAAGTTGAGAACTGTTTGTGCATTTATCAAAAATTTGCAAATCGCAATGCTTTTTGCAAAAATCAAGCCTATTTTGAAGAGATAATGTCAAGACCTTTCTTTCTTGTTCGGTCAACCTATTTTTGCTTGCAATATAACTATAAATATCCTTTTGTTTGCCGTCCACAAATACGACATATCCATTTTTTGATAATTGCTCGCAATTTGTATCACTTGCATAGATAGAAAGTGGAATATAAATCAAAGAGTTATCATAATGAGATATTTCAAACATAATATGCTCTTTTAGTTCGTTTAGATATTCTATTCCACAAAGATTTTCAATGTTTTTTTCGCTATTTGTCAAATAATATTCAATAAGTGCTTCCGCATCGGCATAATAAAGGTCAAAAAATTTTGCCAATTTTTTGGAAGCGTCCTTTATCACACTTTCGTTAAAGCCTACTAAAATTATATTTGTCTTCAAATTTTTCTCCCCTTTTGATAGACTTTTAAAATTTGCCTAGTACAATCACTTAGCAATATTTTAGCATAAATAAAATTTGTTGTAAAATTATCCTTTCATATTTTTGTTTTTTAAATACTAGAAAAAATCAATAAAAATTTATGCAAATTCAAATAAATGTTCACAAATTTGTGGTTTTATAGTTTATTTTAAAGATTTACCTTGCAACATAAAGTTGTAAATGTATTGTTGTGCATATCCAGAATAGTTGCCAAAAAGTGCGACAAAATATTCGGATATTTTTTTGTCGGAACTAGGCACATCGCAAAAATCTTTGTAGGCTTTTCTTATCCAAGTGTCAACAGGAAAAACATCTGGGCGAGAAAAACCAAAAAACAAAATACAATCGGCAACCTTTCTCCCCACGCCATAAAGTGTCATAAGTTTTTCTCTCAAAATGTTTGTTGAAAGTTTATCAAGGATATCAAAATCAAACTCTTTTTCGTTTAACATTTTGATTGTTTTTACAAGATATTCGCTTCTATATCCACAACCCATTTTGCGAAAATCTTCCAAAGTAACTTTGTTTAGTTGCTTTAAGGTTGGAAAAGTAAATAAATCGTCTTTGATTTTATCACCAAAATCTTTACACAACAAACTTAAAGTTTTTGTTATTCTTTTTATGTTATTGTTGCTTGAAATGATAAAACTAATAATCGTTTGCAATTTGTCTTGTCGCAAAATTCTCAAATTTTTACCAAAAGCAAAATATTTATCAAACATTGGGTAAATTTCTACCAATTTTTGTTTTATCCTGTCATAATTTGTTGAAAAATCAAAAAAATTGTAAAAATAATCTATATTTGAAGAAAAAATTGTTGTATATTGCTTTTCTACAACTATTTTTGCAAAATTTTGTCCGGATACGACATAAATAGTTCCATCATCTAAAATTTTATAATTGAAAATTTGTCCACATTGCAAAGTATCAAGCGCATTAAAATTTGAATTTTCAACTACAATTTTATTCTTGTTTATTTCCATATTTTTATTGTAGCATAATTTTTAAAAAATAAAAAAGCAATACACCAAAAATCAACCAAATTTTGAAATAAAGTGTGAGTTGTGTAATGCTTTTTACTTAATAAATGATAATTAACAAAAAATTATATGATTAAAAATTGTGCTAAAATCTTGCCATAACATTTTACAATATAAATTATTCTTTTATCTTGCTATTCCCAAATTTTGTTTTTGAACCAAGTTGAACATTTTTTAGGACAGAAGAACTAAATCTTGTGAGTTTGTGAGATAAAACTTCTCTTTCAATCAAAACATAATCTTTTGCTTTTTCTAGCAATTGTGTAAAGTTGTATTGATGATTTGAAAATAAATAATTTGCAAGTGAACCAGGGATTGTGTTTACTTCGTTAAAATACAATTTGCTTTCCTTTTCATCAAAAAGAAAATCCAACCGCACAACCCCACGCAAATTGAGCAATTTATATATTTTTTTTGCCAAATTTTCAATTTTAATTTGAAGTTTGCTATCTATCTTTGCGGGAACAATTCTAGATAAATTTTCCATTCCCTTGCCTTGCCCATGCGACATATATTTCCCTTCAAAACTCAAAATGTTGTTGTCTGGCACAACCTTTTCAATATTGGAACACTCACACGAAAAACTATTGCCAAGCAAAGCAATGTTGTATTCAATCAAATTTGCAACCGCTTTTTCCACCAAAACTTCCCTATCAAACATAAAAGCAAAATCAATTGCATCTTTTAATTCCTTTTTGTTTTTGCAAAAAGACACCCCAATGCTACTCCCCAAGTTGTTTGGTTTGACAATAAGGGGAAAATTTAAGCGAGAAAGCCTTTTTTCTATCCATTCAAAATTTTTTGTTTTGTCTTCTTCTTTTAACAAAATGCCAGACACAATAGGTATTTTTTTTGATTTACAAAGAAGTTTCGCAAGATATTTGTTGGTGCAAATGCTACTACCTAGCACCCCACAACTTGAATAAGGAATGTTGTACACATCAAAAAGCCCTTGCATACAACCATTTTCACCAAAAGAGCCGTGCAATGCAAAAAAGGCAAAATCTAATTTTATTTTCTTTTTGCCCACAAATTTTTGTATTTGTATTCCTTTTTGCATAAGAGAAACCTTTTGCAAACTTTTTTTAGAAAAATTGGAATAAAAATTTATATCCCACAACTTTTCTCCTGTCCACCATTCACCAGATTTTGTTATGTAAATAGGAACAACATTGTATCTCCCTTTTTTCAAAGCGTTTAAAGTTTGTACACCTGTTATTATTGAAATGTCGTGTTCAACACTTATTCCACCAAAAACAACGGCAACCGTTTGCTTGTTATTTTGCATTTTCCCTTTCCTTTTTCAATTTATATGAAAAATAAAAGAAAAAGGTTAATTAAAACAAATTAAAAA
>CAZLYY010000005.1:4955-8810 GCA_964563895.1 uncultured Christensenella sp.
ATTTTATTTTGATAGTTTTAAACACTATTTTTTATCAAATGTAATTGTCTGGCAAATCGTTTTCAAACAAAATTGTATCGTTTGGTTCTAGGAAGTCTTGCAACATCTTTTTTGCGCCATCAAGGGTTGGGGCTTGATAGATATCTTCAAAGTTCCCTTCGTCAAGTCCTTCTTTTATTGCATTAAAATTGACATTGTTGACAACAACAACTTTGTCGGCAACTTTTGACAAAGCAAGACCAAACTTCTTGTTTTCTTCATATTCTTTTCCACCAAGTTCAACAAGGCCTGGTGTTACAACAATTTTTTTGCCTTTCATTTTAGAAAGCACTTCCAATGCTACTTTGTATCCTTCAACACTTGCATTAAAGGAATCGTCCAAAATGACGTTGTCTTTTGTCTTTATAACTTCCAATCTATGTGGAATAGGTTGAAGTTGCTCAATCCCTTTTATTATTTCATTGCCGTTTAGCCCCAAACGACAAGCCATTTCCGCACACATAACAATGTTTTGAACGTTGTGAGAACCAATAAGTTTGGTATGCACATTGTATTGTTCGCCATTTATTGAAATAGAAATATCTGTTCCGTTTTCATCAAACGAAAAATTTTCAACTTTTACAAGGCTGTCATTTTCACCTGTCAAAAATTTTGAGACAAAATCACATCTATCATACAAAGTTTTTGCTCCCATATCATAGCCATTAAAGACAACAAAACCGCCCTTGTCTTTTAAACTTTCCACAAGTTCAAATTTTGTGTTTAAAATGTTTTCTTGAGTTTTAAAAGTGGATAAATGTTGATTGCCCACGCCTGTGATAATTGCATATTTAGGTTCAATCAAATTGCACAACTCTTTTATATCACCTTTGTTTTTTGCGCCCATTTCTGCAATCAAAACTTGGTTGTCTAGTGTCAAATAGTCGTTTACAACCTTGCATAGTCCCGGCAAAGTGTTGAAACTGTGTGGGCTCATACAAACTTTGTATTTTTGAGACAACATACTATTTAAAATATATTTTGTACTTGTTTTGCCAAAACTTCCAGTTATGCCTATTTTTATAAACTCATTTGAAAATTTTTTTAATTTGCTTTTTGCTCTTAAAACATATTTTGTTGCAATAAATTTTTCAATTGGCAACATAACAATATGAACAAAAGGTACAAAAAATGGCATAAAAAGTGGGACAAAACATAAAGCACCAAATTTAAGGAAAGGCAAATATTCGGTGGATAATGCAATAATCAAAAAAGAAAATATTGAAACAAAAATAAACATTGCAATATTAAGCCTTGTCATTCTTGTTGTGTTTTTTAGTGGTACTTTTTTAGGGGCGGAATAAAGGTTGACAATAAAAACTATGGTGAAATAAAAGTAAAATATTAGTCCAATATATGAATAAAGTTCTTGCGAATGATAGGTGTCAAACAAAGCATTTGTAACCAAAACACAAAAGATACTTAAAAGGCTCAACATAACCATACGCATTGCATAACTGCCTTTTGTTTCCTTTAACCATACAAAATAACCACGCAATTTGTATCCCGAAAGTTGTATGATTTGAAAAAATTTGTAGGAAGCAAAGCACATAAATGCACCATTTATAATGGACAATGCTACCGCCATATACAAAATTATATTGTTTGAGAAAAAAGCCATTTTTGTTCCTTTTTTTATAAACTTAAAATAAATCTAACAATTTAGTTGAAAAAAATGTGTAGCAATTTTAAAAAGAGTTTTGAATTTTGCAAATATGCAAAATGACCACCGCTAGCACTCACTACTCCACAATTCTTTATATGCTTTTTATAAATTTTTGTAAAGTAAAATGGGGTTACTTTGTCTTTCTTCCCCCAAAAAAGCAAAGTCGGGCAACAAACATATTTTAAAAATGGTGTTTCATCATAATTTGTAATATTTACAAATGTTCTTTTTGAAAGCAAAGACAAAGATTGATATTCCTTGCTTCCAAAATTTCTTAATTTATCAAAACTTAAAAGCCCATATTTACAAAAATATTTTGTAATTTTATAGTGTAAAATTTTGCAACTAACAATAAAATTTCTTTTTTGTTTTATACCTGCACCACCTGTTATAAGCATTTTTTGTGGCGAAAAACCAAGTTTGCACATTTCGCAAGCAACTCTTGCACCAAAAGAATGGGCAACAATGTAAAAATCTTTTATGTTGTTTTCTTTTAAAATTTTAATAACAAGTTTTGCATAAAGCGAAACAGACATTGGACTTTTTATATCGCTTGACCCCCCAAATGGTGGAAAGTCTATCAAGATACATTTTCTATCAACAAAACTTTTTGCAAAATACAAAAAACTTCTTTCATCGCCACCCCAACCATGACAAAACAAAATGGGCAACTTGTTCCCTTTTCCAACTATATTGTAATGGATATCTGCAAACAAACTTTTATAAATCATCTTCCCTCTTTAATAATCATATGATTTTTTTTAAAAAAGGGATATAAAATTTAGCACTACAAATAACAAAACATAATGATTGCATCACTTGTTTTGTAATAATTTTTTCTTATATTTGTAATCACAAAATTATGCTTTTTATAAAAATTTTGTGCAATTAAATTGTTTGAGTCAACTTCTAAGGATAACGATTTTTTTTGATTTTCCTTTGCATATTCCTTTGCTTTTTGCAAAAGCAAGCCACCAATTCCCTTGTTTTGAAAAGTGTTGTCAACCGCTATTTGAATGATATTTAAATCATCATCATAGTTGTACAAACCAATGTAGCCAATGGGATTTTCATCTTTGATTGCCACAAAATATTTTCTTGTATCCCATCTAAATTCGTCAAAGAATTGAGCCTTTGTCATTTGGTCGTTTGGCAACAAAACCCTACTTTGAATTTCAAAAAGTTTTTCCTTGTAACTATTTACGAAATCAACAATTTCCACCATTTTTCAAGTTTTCCTCCGCTTGAGATAAAGCCATATAGGATATGCTCAATGTTCTAAAATCGGCAAAGTCATTTTTGTCAAATTTATATTTAAAATAGTTGACATAATCAAGTGGAGTTAGCACCAACTTTTGAGTTGTTTTATCCCCTATTTTATCCATATTTAAAGCAAAAAGTTGTGTATCGCCTAAACTATCAAGGTTGTTGTTTTCTAAAATAAACTTGTCAAAAGTTTTTCCCTTTCGCAAAGAAACGTAACTTTTTGTTGCTGTGCATTTGATAAAACAAGCATAACTTTTTTTACATTTTTCGCCAACCAAATAATCAAGAAAATCAAGCATATCTATCCCAACAAGTTTTATGTTTTGATAGACATAACAAAAGGCTTTTGCCGTTGCAACTGCAAGCCTTACACCTGTAAAAGAACCTGGCCCCACTACAACGCCAATGCAAGTTATATCTTTTAGTGATACCTTGTTTTTATCCAAAATTTTCTCAATTTCTGGCAACAAAAACTCTTGATGTTTCACTTGTGCTGTGCTATCACTTGCAACATATTTCCCATCATTTTCTAAAATCACAACCAAATTTTCTGTGCTTGTATCCAAAATTAAATTCATCTTTGCTCCCTTTTTCTAAACAAAAACATTTTTAAACAATTAAAATTGTTCCAAAATTATATTTCTAGTATTTTTGCCAAGTTTGACAATTGTTATTTTTTTGTAATGTGGTGGAAGATAACTAGATATTTTTTCCGCCCACTCAACAAAAACAATGCCATTTTTATCATTTATAGCATCAAAAAAGCCAATATTGTCAATTTCACTTTCATCTGTCAAACGATACATATCAAAGTGATAAAAATTGTTTTCCCCTTCATTGTACTCATTGAGAATTGTAAATGTTGGGCTTGTTATATTGTTTTT
>CAZLYY010000005.1:8910-20634 GCA_964563895.1 uncultured Christensenella sp.
TCCAGCAAGAAATCCACACATATCAAAGACATATTCGTGTCCAGAAG
The DNA here is from genome assembly GCA_964563895.1 of uncultured Christensenella sp. Classification (GTDB taxonomy): domain Bacteria; phylum Bacillota; class Clostridia; order Christensenellales; family UBA1242; genus UBA7862. The sequence goes on from CAZLYY010000005.1 coordinate 8,958, forward strand.
TGTTTCCCCACTCAAAAATGTACAAAAACAAAACTCCAATAGGAACAACAAGTAGCAACAGCGAATAAGCATTGCAAGGAATTGATTTTATAAAATGGAACAACAACACATAAATCAAGCCACCTAAAATAATTCCCAAAATAATATCCACAAGATAGGCTTCTGCATTGTAGGTTTCAAGCAAGCCGACACAAAAACACAAAACAAGACTTAAAAGTATTGTGCCACAAATTTTCCATTTATTTTTTTTTGCTACACTCTTTAAGGTTGCACACCCCATAACTCCGCCCACATTGACGGCTCTCAAACTTGGAAAACTTCCCCAATTTGCCCCAGTTCGCACCGCAAAAAGTTCGGGGTTTTTGATATATGGTTTTGGGCTATCAACAACATTTTTTAAAAATAATCCACCAAAAAGAAAGGATAAACTATATGCAAACCCAAGTTTTTTTGCATCATCTTTGCTTACAATCAAAAAAATAATTGCAAACAAAAATATAAATGCCATATGCGAAAAACAAAAGGACAAAATTTCCATAAAAACATTAAAAATTGTTGATGACAAAGATTGAACAGATTGAATTAAACTCATTTTTTAGCCCTTTTTTTGTTTTCTTTTGTGTTTAAAGACTCACTTTGAGTGTTTGTTTCTGCTTCTTCTAAAGGCAAATTTTCTTTGTTTGCAGTTTCTACTTTTTTCTCTAATGCTTTATTTTTAGATTTTTTCTTTTGATTTTCTTTTGTTGTTTGTTCTTTAAGCAACTTCTTTTTCAAGTCATTTTCTTTGCGTTTTTCTTCTTGTTGTTTTTTTTGTTCCAACAACTCTTGTTTTTTTCTTTCATTATCCAAAATAGAATGAATCTTTTTAAGACTCAACTCATTTTTCCCATTGCTAAGCAATTTTTGAAGAGAATATTTTTCTCTTTCTTCATTTGTAAATAAATGGACCAAAATATTGTCAAAATCAAGGACAACCCAAGTGCTCAAAATAAAGCCTTCTCTTTTTGGCTCAACAAGACCAATTTCACTTGATTTTTCTTCAATATAATCGCATATGCCATTGAGATGCGTGCTACTGCTCCCTGTTGCAACAATAAAATAATCTGCAACATTGTGCATTTTTGTTGTATCAAACACAACAATATTTTCCGCTTTTTTCTCTTCTAACAAGTTGCATATGTCTATAACTTTTTGTGGAATATCCATATTTTCCCCCATTACTAATATGTTAAAAAAAATAACAAAAAAACACAAGCAAATTTAACTTGTTTTAGTCTTTTTGCCTAGAAATTTTGTAAAAAATGGCATTTAACAAGCAACTAGCAAAAATAATATAAAACAAAATTTCATTTTACTAATTTTTATCAAACATTGTTATAAAAAGGTTTTTTTATGTAAATATGGGAACAATTGAAAATATGACTATATTGAAAAATTTTTTTAAGAAAATAACAATTCCAAAATTATTTGATTTTATTTTAACAAATGTTGCTTTGTTTTTTATAATTTTTGCTTGGACAAGATTTGTTTTTAAAAATAGTATTTTTGTCGTTTTAATATTGTCATTTACATTTTGTTTTATGTGGAATGTTTTATTTTTTGTTTTAAAATGTATAAAAAAACAACCAAATTTATCCACAAAAGAAGTTGATAAATGGGCACAATTTGTGCTAACTCAAAGCGAAAAAGACAATTTGAAATTTTTAATGAGTCTATATCAAGAAAATATTTGTTCTCAAAAAAACGAGCAAAATGATGTTTTATTTGATAAAAAAGACAAAGAAAAAAATATAAAATTAAAAATCATATCAAGCAATCTTTTTGTGTTGCCTAGCGAAAAAGCAATTGCATTTGACTATTTTGAAGAAAAATTAAGTCTTGTGAGAGCACTTAAAATTATACGAATTGCTTTAAACAACAAAATCACAAAACTTGCAATTTTTTGTGTGGAATATGACAAAAAAGATAGGCTTTTTCTTGAAAATTTAAAGGATATTGAAGTTGCAATTTGCGATAAAAATTGTCTTGCCATAAAAACAAAAAAAATAGGACTTGAAGTCCCTAACATTTTGCAAGAAAAATCTCACAATAAAATAAAGTTTAAAGAGTTGTTATCTTTAAGTATCTCAAAAGAAAAAGCAAAAAAGTATTTTTTAAGTGGAATACTTATCTTTTTTTGTAGTCTAATAGTAAGGCAAAATATCTATTATGTACTTATGAGTTCATTGCTTTTCTTTCTTGCAATTTTGTCAATAAGACAAAAAGAAAACCCTATAAAACAAGGGTTTTGGGAATGATTTGTATAATAAATAAAAACACTTTGTTTAAAGCATTAAAAAAAATATATCAATTAGTCAATTGCTTTTGAAACTAATACAAAAAAACATTGTATTTATTTACATTGTTTCTTTCTTTTTATTCTGCTAGTTTCAAAAATATTAACCTTGAAAAATGCAATCTTTTTGCTAAAAACTACTATGTTTGCTCAAAAAAGAGCAATCTCTCTATGTGAAATGTCCTTTTAAAATATTTTACAAAATTATATTTACAAGCAATGAGTTTTGTTGTCTTTGTTAAATTTGTATAAAATTATTTTTCGTCCAATCACGCCCACGACTTCGCAAGACAAAACTTCTTGCAAAGAATCCGCCACTTCTCTTGGTGTTAAATCGCAATTTTGAAGAACATTGATTTTTACAACTTCCCTTTTTGTAAGTGCTTGATTTATTCCTTCAATGCAATTTTGGCTCAAGCCGTCTTTTCCTACTTGTGCAATAGGATTTTCCGTTGAAACAATTGATTTTAATGTTGCTCTATCTTTTGATGTAATCATACTTTTCCCTTTTTTTTATTAAATTTTTATAAAATATCAAATAAATTTACTCTATATATTCAAAGTCAACTTTGCCAATTTTTATTGTGTCGCCATCTTTGACACCCTTTTCTTTTAGCAAGTCAATAATACCATCGTTTTTAAGTCTTTTCCAGAAATATGACAACGATTCATAATCATTTACAACAATTCCACGTGCAATTTCATCTATAAAGCCACCGCTGACTTCATACAAATGCTCACCCAATTTTTCCACATTTACGGCTGTTTTGTCATTTTCATCAAACCCAAATTCTTCTATGTCAACAGGAACTTGTGGTGGAAGTTTTTCGAGTTGTTGCCAAATAACCCTAATAAGTTCTTCTATATTTTCCCTACACACAGCGGATATTGTAACAACTTGCACATTTTTGCCAAGTCGCATTTTAAATTCGTCAACGGCAAAGAAATCTCTCAACCTGTCAATTTTGTTGAGAACAACAATTTGTGGCAAAGTAGCGAGTTTTGCATTAAATTTTTTGAGTTCGTCATTTATTGTCAAATAGTCAAGGAAAGGTTCTCTTCCGTCTTCACTTGAAATGTCAATAACGTGCACAAGCATACGTGTCCTTTCAATATGTCTTAGAAAATCGTGCCCCAAACCTTGTCCTGCACTTGCACCTTCAATAAGCCCAGGAATATCTGCAACAACAAAACTATGTTCATAATATTTTACAACGCCCAAATTTGGAGTTAATGTTGTAAAGTGATAATTTGCAATTTTTGGTCTTGCATTTGAAATAACGGACAACAATGTACTTTTGCCTACATTTGGATAACCAATAAGTCCTACATCGGCAAGAGTTTTGAGTTCAAGTCTTATCGCATATTCCTTTGTAGTTTCACCTGTTTGCGAAAAATGTGGGGCTTGTCTTGTCGCAGACTTAAAAAAGCAATTGCCCTTTCCGCCATCACCGCCACGCAAAAGCACAACATCTTTATCTAAATAAAAAAGGTCGGCAATAACTTTGCCTGTTGCGTCATCTTTTATGATTGTCCCTTGTGGCACTTCAATAACAAGGTCGGCTCCTGATTTGCCTATCCTGTTGTTTGTCCCACCCGGTTGACCATTCTCGGCTTTAAAATGTGTGTGAAACCTAAACCCAACAAGATTGTTTAAATCACGTGTTGCACGAAAAACTATATTTCCGCCACGACCGCCATTCCCACCATCTGGCCCACCATTTGGGATACCCTTTTCTCTTCTAAAAGAAATAGCACCCTTGCCACCATTGCCTGCTTTTATGAAAATTTTTACATTGTCAATAAACATACTTTTCCCCTATTTGATAACTATCAAAACTTTAAACAATGATATTATACAAAAATTTAACCAAAAATCAAAGATAAATACAAAATTTATCTATTTTTTGCATAAAAATCACATAAATCACACAATTCACATTCTTGACACAATGGTCTTTGAGATTTGCAAACATATCTTCCAAATAGTACAAGCAAGTGATGAAATTCACCCCAATTTTTCTTATCTATCAATTTTTGCAAGGCGAGTTCGGTATCAAGGGGTGTCTTTGTCTTGCACAATCCAAGTCTATTTGACAAACGAAAAACGTGTGTATCAACGGCAATTGCTGGCTTTTTAAAACCAACATACAAGCACACATTTGCAGTTTTTCGCCCAACCCCAGACAAAGATAAAAGGTCGTCAAAGTTGCTAGGCACTTGACCATCAAAACGTTCTATCAAATCTTTTGCCATATTGATAAGATTTTTTGCCTTGTTTTTGTAAAATCCACAAGAATATATTGCTTGTTCAAGTTCTTCTTGTTTTGCATTTGCAAGGCAAATTGGTGTGGGATAAATCTTAAAAAGAGACTTTGTAACTTGATTTACTTTTTTGTCGGTACAACGAGCAGATAACATAACTGCAACTAAAAGTTCAAAATTGTTTGAAAATTCTAGTTCGCAATTTGCAACCTTAAAACGACCTTTCAATCTTTCAAAAATAACATTTGCTTTTGTATCCATATAAAAATATTATCACACTTTAGAAAATTTTAAAAGACATTTTAAACAAGTGAAGAATTGTCATTGTCTAGTTTGTAAATTCCCGCAAAAGTATAAAATTGCCGTCTTGACAATATAAGTTTTGCAGTTTCTAGTGCAATAAAATCTATTTTTACCGAAATCCCACAAGCAACCGAAATTTTGCGTGGGGTGTTGACTATTGTTGCACGATAACCATAAGAAGACAATAAATTTGCAAATTTCATAGTTTCCGACCGTGCACGAAAAACAACTAGATAGTTCATATTGTCTTTTCCTTTTTTTTGTGAGTTTCCCCACGTAACACTATATTATCTATTGTTAAAATTTGTTTTTTTCATAATAAAAATTAAATATCAAAATCCTTTTTTTTGTTAAAAAAACACAAGTTTTTTATAAATTTAACAAAAAAATAAATATTTTCATAAAATTTTAAGATGAAATTGATTTATTTTGACAATGGGGCAACAAGCCATTTTAAACCTTTTTGTGTTGTGTGGGCATTTTTAAAAAATTTAAAAATATCCGCAAATTCAGGGCGAAGTGGGCATAAGTTGAGTTTGAAAAATGCTTTTGAAATATCCAAATGCAGGGATATAGTTTGCAAACATTTTGGAGCGGAACAAGTTGTATTCACAAAAAATTGTACAGAAGCACTAAATATTGCAATATTGGGACTTGCAAAAAAATTGGGTGGGCATATTGTGTGCTCGTGCTTTGAACACAATTCCGTTTTACGCCCTTTGCACGAAATGGAAAAGGCTGGGATAATAACACTTTCAGTAGTAACTCCAACAAATAACACTTATATAACCGTTCAAGACATAAAAAAAGTTGTTTCAAACAAAACAACTCTTGTATGTGTAAATGCAATATCCAATGTTACAGGCACACAAAATGACATTGAAAATATTGGAAAATTTTGCAAAGAAAAAGACATCTTGTTTTTGGTTGATGATGCTCAAGGGGTTGGACATATAAAAATTAATATGGAAAACATTGACTATTTGGCTTTTAGTGGGCATAAAGGGTTTTTGACACCACAAGGGATAGGGGCTTTGTGCATAAACTCAAAAACTCTCCCCTTACCTACAATGTTTGGCGGAACAGGCACAGAAAGCGATAATCTTTTGCAACCACTTTTCCCGCCAGAAAGTTATGAAAGTGGAACTCTTCCCACCAGTTTAATATGTTCTCTCTCTGCTGGGATAAAATACACAGAAAAACATTTTGCAAGCCATAATAAAAAGACTCTAGAACTCACAAAATATTTAATAGAAAATCTAAAAAAATTAAATTTTATTTCATTATATTCCACGCCAAATCCTAGTGGAGTGGTGGCTTTTAATATAAAACAAGTTGACTCAAACAAAACAAGTGAATTTTTGGACAGATGCTACAACATTGCTACACGAAGTGGACTTCATTGCGCACCACTTACACACAAATTTTTTGGAACATTATCGCAAGGAATGGTGCGTGTCAGTTTGAATTTTAGAAACAACAAGCGAGAAATTGATAAACTAATTGTTGCACTAAAAGATTTCAATAACAAAATGTCAACTATCAACTTTTAGTTGCATTGAGAATTAGCCCTATTTCATTTGACAAAACACGAACATTGATACTTCCTATCATCAACGCTTCGGAAAATGCCAAGTTGTAATTTTTGCCACTCTTTGTCAATTTGCTTAAATCAAAGAAGCACACACGAGATAAAGTTGTGGACATATCAAGGTTATGCAAATTTACTCTATCAAACATAACACAAGTAAGCAAGTCCAATTCCCTATTCTCTTTGACTAGCATTCCAAATTCGCCACGAGAATCAAGGTCGTTTATTTTAAATTTCATTTTTTCAAGTCGTGTAACAAAAAGTTTGGCATTGCAAAACTTTCCATTTGCGACATCAACATAATTGGTATTCATAACTTCTTTGCTTGGAATATAAATAGGCAAATCCAATTGGTCAAACAAATTGTCTATTCTTCCTTCAAGTGCATTTTTGTATTCGGCGCCATCAACAGATTGCAATATTGCAAGAGAATATTCCCCTTCTGTAAGCATATTGCCAGCAATGTGTTTGAAACTGCCGTCATCATCTAGCACGCAAACTTCTGCCAACCCTTCCACCTTGTATTTCCCCCAAAAAAGCCTTTTTGCCATATAAAACAATAGGTTGTTTTCTAAAATACACGACTTAAAACTATCCAAATCATATTGTCTAAACTCCAAATAAAATTTGTACAATCTTTTTCGTTCTTTTTTTATTCCCTTTTCAATATCCTTCAAAACTGTCCTTAAATTTTCGCCTTCAAAGGTGTCCCCTTCTTGAATTCTTGCCTTTTTGCCCGTTGTTTTGTTGAATAAAGACAAAGTCAAATCGCTATTTATCCTTGCAACAAGTTGCTTTGAACCCAAATCAAAAGTCCTTTCGCCAAAACTATCAAAACCAAAATCGTTTGCCAACTTGTCTTGAATGTCATAATAATTTTGATTGTTTTTTTGCGAATAATTTTTTAATTTTTTTGTCAAATATTTTTCTTGCTTTGGTGTTGATTTTTGGGATAAAAGTTCCTTTACGACACTCAAAATTTGTTCATTGCCCGCTTGCGACAAAAGATTTATAAAATATTTTAAGTTTGTTTTTTCTTGTGAAGAGACAAAAACAGATGTAAGTTCTTTTAGCAATTTTTCATCACCAAAGACGGCAATAAGTCGCAATGCCCATTTGCTTTTTAAAAGTTTATCACGAGCAATGCCCACCTTGTAGACAACATTTGCAAGTTTAGTTGCTGTATTTTTATCTATATATTTTAAATATTCCTTTACAAATGCCATTTGAACATCTGTATCACGAGATTTAAAAAATTCAAGCACAAAAGTCAAAATTTTGCCATTTAAGCCCTTATTTTCAAGCCCTTCTTCTTCATAATACCTTTTTAGTCTTGCACCAAATAGCCTTTCTTGAATAGATACAATAGTTTTGTCCACATAGGATAAAAATGTTTCTTCGCTAGCAAAATTTTCAAGTGAATTTAAAGAACATTCCCTTTCAAGAAAACTTTTTATTTTTGTGTCGGAAGTTGTTACATAAATATATTTCAATCTATCCATAACTCGCCTATCTTCCTTGATAAGTGCAAGCATTTGACAAGCACGAAAGCGGACTTGTTCGTCATCATTTTTTAGCAATTCGTCCAAAACAAGAAAACTATCTTGTCTATTTTTTACAAGCAATTTTTTTATAACACTAGAATTGTTGATTTCCCCAAACGCATAGTCGTAAATGAGCGACTTGGCGGTCTTTTGGTTGTTAAGACTTGTATATTCGTCAATGCCCGTTTTATTTTCACTAGACAAAAGTTCGGAAACAAAAGTATCATTGTCCCCAGATAAAAATACGTCAAGATATTCTTTGAGTGGCTCTTTGTACACAAAAAGTTTGCTATCACTTGTAGAATTCAAAATCGCTAAAAAGAAAGGTGAATACAACTCTTTTGCTATTTTGCAAAAATTGATTATTTCCACAAACCTATCAAAATAACGTTCGTTGATTGTGTAGTCTTTTTTGCAACTATGATATCTTTTATCGCCAATTTGTGGCAAGAAAATTCTATTTAAAAAAGCACAAAGTTGCTCAAAAGATTGCGACTTTAAAAGCAGTTCAACAAACCTTTTTAAAATGTCCCTAAAATCGCCCAATTGAAGAATGGCTTCCCCATATTCTGCGACTTCATTTTCACCTAAATTGTGGCGTTTTATTTCTTCAAGAGTTCTTTTTGTTAAACTTTCTTCGTCCCCAAAATTTAATATAAAACTATTGACCATTTCTTCGGACAATTGTTGTGGCAAAAATGAATCAAAAAATTCAAAGGAAAACTTTTTAAAGTCATCAAAATTTCTTACATACTTCATACTTTTCTCCAAAATGTTTATTGAAGATTGTGCCATTTTGTCAAAATTTAAAATTTCAAAAGTCAAAAAACTTTCAACAAAAATAGCAACAATCTTTTATGACTTTATTTTAACAAAAAGCAATAAAAAGGTTAAACAAATTTTTATAAAAAATCAAAATTGTTTTCAAAATTTCAACTTTTTTGACCTAAAAAACCCTTTTATTCAATTTTTGCAAAAGTAAGCAACTTAATTTTTATTAAACTTAAGATAGTTCAACACATTTTCAAAAGTTGTAGTTGCAGAAAATTTTTCACACAAAAAGACGTATTCCGTTTCGTTTAAAATGGTCAAAAGATGATTGTCTTCATCAAAAATATAAAGATTAACAAAAGAAAAATTGTTGATATGTCTATAAATTTTGTACAACTTTTCACTTGATAAAACATAAAGGTTTTTTATTTTCAAAACCTTTTTTCTTTTCTCTTGGCTAATAAATTTTACAAAAGTATAACGGCTATTTTTTGAAGAATCAAACAACCCTGTGGCAATACAAATTGCAACAAAAAGATAGGTCAAATTGGGAGAAAAAAACAAAGAAATCACAAACAAAATAACCAAACAAATTATGATAAAAATGTTGATAATTTTGCATAATTTTATAGCAATGTTGTTGTTTAATTTTAGGCTACAAAGTCCTTTTACAATTCGTCCACCATCAAGCGGAAAAGCGGGCAAAAGATTGAATATACAAGTAACAAAATTGGCATAAAAAAACAAAAGAGTGTAGTTGTATGTATTTGGAAAAATCCACCACAACATAAATAAAACAAGGCAAATAAAAGCATTCAAAAGTGGGCCTGCAATTGCTATTTTTATTTCATCTTTTGGGTTCATATCAAAAGCGGACAGGTTTAGGCTCACACCAAATGGAATAAGACTTATTGACGACAAATTATATCCCAAACTTTGTGCAACAAAAGCGTGTGCTAGTTCGTGCAAAACAATGACACAAAGATAATTTATAAACAAAAAACCTTGTCCAAAATATATCAAAAAAATTGCAAAAATTAAAAAAGTTGGGTGAATTCTTATTTTTAATTTTGCCATTCTATATCACTTATTTTGACGAGATTGTTGTCTTTGTGGATAAAAATTTTAACCAAATTTTTGCCGTCCAATGTAGCAATTGGACTACCTGCCTTTATATAATCTCCGCTTGTTGTGCCTAAAATAAAACGTCCAACATAACGAGATGAGTAGTTGTCGTTGTGTTCTATCTCAATGTATTTTTCGCCATCGGTGGTGTAACCAATTGATTTTACTTTGCCGTCAGCCACAGCACCCAAAACACCTAAAAAATTGAAAGAAAAATAATCGTCCGTTGTAGAAATATTTTGATTTTTTGTTGGCAAAACAAAGTTGCATTTTTGGTTTTTATTGACATTCATTCCAAAAAAATAGGACACAAAGGACACTTCGCTTCCATCGTCAAAAAGGTCGGTTGTTGGTGTAAAACTTGTAGCAATAGATTTTAAATTGTCCATAATTGCACTCCCCGTTTTTGTTGGAAAATGGTCGCAAACAAACAAAAATAGAAAAATCAAGGCAATTATAACCAAAGTTAAATACTTCTTTAAAAACTTGTATATGCCACAAAAAAATCTTTTCATATCAAAAATATATGAATTTTGAAACAAATTTTATTACAAAACAAACAAAACTACAAAAATTTTTTGGACTTTAATCTATTTGATTTTATTTCAAATTTAAAGTTGTACAAGCCATTTTGGTCAACAAAATAATTCATCTTTACATCTTGCAACGAAAGAAAACAATAGTTTGAAACAAGGTTGTAAATTTCACTTTTTAGCAAATTTAAAAAGGTTGTTGGGACGTTTTCCTTATCAATTTTTAGAATATTTTCAATGCGATTTTCCACTTTTGAAACAATTTTCATACTAAAATTTTCTCCTTATTGCCCTTTTCAAAAAGCCTACAAAACCACGATATTTTTGAGTGCAATCGTAAAGTTTGTTTGTTTCGCCTAAAAGGTGCTTTGCCAAAAGATTGAAAGCCACAAACGACTCACAAGAATTGTTGACAGTGTGCCCTATTGATAAAAAAGTTGTTATATTGTCGTCTTCTGGGATAATGCCAGAAAGTTCTGTGGACAAAATTTGGCTAATTTTTTTGGCGTCTATCATTTCCTTGTCTACAATCATATCCCCCCTTACACGATTGACAACAAGAGAATAATTGTTTATGTTGTAACTCCCCAAAATCATAAGCACTTTGTCCGCATCTCTCAAACTTGACAGGTGTGGAGTAACAACAACCAAGGCTTCGTCCGCACCAAAAACCGCACGAGAAAATGGTTCATCTATTCCAGCGGGACAATCTATCAAAACAAAATCAAAATAGTTGCACAAACTATCCACAACAAGTTTTACACTTTCCTTTGTTACTTTTGATTTGTTATACGAGTGTGCGGAAGGCATTATGTAAAGATTGGGAAAGTTAAGGTCTTGCACAAGAGCTTGTCTAACACGACAATTTCCTTCGATGACGTCAACAATGTCATAAACAATTTTGTTTTCTATGCCCGTTACGACATCAAGATTGTTTAACCCCAAATCAACATCAACCAAAACAACTCTCTTGTGCAATCGTGCAAGCGCCACACCCAAATTTGCACAAATTGTTGTTTTGCCAACACCACCCTTTCCGCTTGTTATAACTATTTTTCTTGCCATATTTTACTCCATAAAAATTATATCTATGGTATAAAAAAAGTAAAAGTTTATATAAAGTACACCTTTAAATTTGACAAAACAATCTATTTATTTGTAAATTTCTACTTTAAATTTATCAAACACTTTCAAAATTTTTGTACATTTT
>CAZLYY010000006.1:0-17417 GCA_964563895.1 uncultured Christensenella sp.
AAGGAATAAAAATGGATTATATTAAATTAGCAAATTTGTTGTTTCCAAATGTAAATTTGACGATAGATGAGATTATGGCTCGTTATCCAAAAAGGAATTTGCAAAACAAGGCAGAAGTGGTGCGTATTGCACCAAGCCCAACAGGATATCTTCATATAGGTTCTGTGTATGGTGCTTTTATTGACAAACTTATTGCATATCACTCGGGCGGTGTTTTTTATATGCGTCTGGAAGATACGGACTTTAAAAGGGAAGTTGAAAACGCAGGGGACATTGCATACAATATGCTTTGTGCCTTCAATCTAAAACCAGACGAAGGTTATGCTGGGGAAAGTAGGCCACAAACGGGGAATTATGGCGATTACATTCAAAGCAAACGTCAAGATATTTATATGGCTTTTGCAAAATATCTTGTGTCAATAGGGCGTGCCTATCCTTGTTTTTGTCAGGTGGCGGGTTCAAAAGAAGAGATATTGAAACGTAGACAAGAAGAAATTGAAAAGACAAATGATATTGAAGAAAAAGACGTTTGTCGTGATTTAACTTTTAAAGAAGTAGAAGAAAATTTAAAGAAAGGGCTTCCTTTTGCTATAAGACTAAAATCTATGGGCGATAAGGAAAAGACTTTTAAGTTTTATGACGAAATAAAAGGGGAGAGAGAAATTAGGCAAAACACAAAGGATATTGTTTTGCTAAAATCTAATTTTACCCCACCATATTCACTTGCTCACGTCGTAGATGATACACTTATGGGGACAACAACGGTTGTTCGTGGGGAAGAATGGTATCCATCACTTTCAGCCCACCTTGAAATATTTGATGCACTCAAAATAAAACCCCCAAAATATGCCCACACACCTGTTGTATGCAAGTTGGACAACGATGGCAACAAAAGAAAACTTAGCAAACGAAAAGACCCAGAAGCAAATGCAAGTTATTTTATAGAAAAGGGATATCCAATAGATTCTGTTATGGAATATCTTTTAGGGCTTATAAATAGTGATTTTGAAGATTGGCGAAGAGCAAATCCAGAGTTGTCAATTTACGAATTTCCTTTTAAAGTTTCAAAAATTGGGTCAAACAACCCTATGTTTGACTTCCAAAAACTAGATGATTGCTCCAAACAAGTTATATCTCATTTTTCAAATGTTGACATTTACAATGGCTGTTTAAATTGGGCAAGCAAGTATGACAAAGATTTTGAAAAGGTGTTGATAGAGAAAAAAGATTTTGCACTAGCATTGTTTAATATTGATAGAACGGGCAAAAATCCACGAAAGGATATTGCAAAATATAGTGAAATTAGGTCGCTTTATGATTATATGTTTGATGGCGTAAATAGCAAAACTTTGAAAGATTATCAATTTGATGAAAAATGGAACAAAAAAGATATTGTAGACGTGCTTAGCGAATATACAAGTGTTTACAATCAATTGGACGACAAAGAAACTTGGTTTGATAAAATAAAAAATCTTTGTGGCAAATTGGGTTTTGCTAGCAATATGAAAGACTACAAAAAAGAACCACAAAATTACAAAGGCTCTATTGCTGATGTGAGTGGAATAATTCGTGTCGCAATAACGACAAGAAAAAATACTCCAGATTTATATTTCATTATGTCTTTACTTGGTCAAAATGAAATACAAAATAGACTTAAAAAAGCAATAGATATGTTAAGTTAAATTTAAAAAAGAATATAGTCAACGAATTTTGAAACTAATATAAAAAGGGATAGCGTATTTAATATACATTGTCCCTTTTATTTTGCTAGTCTCAAAAGTATTAACCCACAAAATCATTTTTTGAAATTATACTCTTTTTATTTGTGATATGTTATGTTGTTTTTTATTGTAAATGCACGATAAATTTGTTCTTCAAGCATAATTCTAAACAAATGGTGTGGAAATGTCATTTTTGAAAAACTTATTTTATTGCAAGCCTTTTTTAAATTTTCGTCTAGCCCATAGGAACTGCCAATAATAAAGGTTATTGTTGCATTGTCAAAGGAAGAGAAAAGCAAGGTTGAAAATTCTTCACTAGTATAATTTTTGCCTTCTTTTGCCAAAATAAAAACTTTGCCTGATATATATTTTTTTATTGACTCTGCTTCTTTTGCGAGTGCAGAATTAATTTCATTTTGGGAAGGGTTGTTGCTTAGTTTAATTGGTTGCAATTCTATTACATTTATTGTGGCAAAATGTTTCAATCTTTTTAAAAAATCATTTTCCGCTTCTTTGTAATAATTTTCTTTTAAGTCGCCTACACATATAATATTGATTTTATACATTTTAAATCACACCCCAAATAAAAGTGGACACAGTAACAATTGCTCCCACCAAAATGCAAGCAACTAGGGCAAATTTTTCGTCCCAACTAAGTTTTCTCCCCTTGCTTTCTATATCCGTAAAAATCATACTATTAAGACTTTTTATATTGTATTGTGCCATAATTCTATTAAGGTCATAAATAGTTATCAAATTTTTATTTCCCATATGATATGCACTAGATGATTCACTATTTAATCTAGCAATGTCAATAAGTGTCTTTTGCGCTTGTTTTATTCTTGTTTCTTTGAGTAGCATTGTGTACAAAAACACAAGAATCATAACAATAGTTCCAATTGTCAATATACTCATTATAAGATATCCAGCCCAATTCCCACTTCCATATAAAAATTGAGTAAGTCTTTCCATTGTATCGCCAAAAATCCAATTGTTTACAGATGCAAAGGAAAAATATGTGCTAAGAAAATTGTTTAGAAAATGTATTATGATAGCGGGGATAATGCTTTTGCTTAAAACAACGGAAAGAGCAATCAAAAACCCTAAAATTGTTGCATAGAAAAATTGATTTACATTTAGGTGCATAAGTCCAAAAAGAAGACTTGAAATTATCATTGCATTTTTTATTCCCATACCTTTAAATCCATTGAGCAAAAGTCCCCTGTGTGCCGTTTCTTCGCAAATTGCAGGAACAAGTGCAACAACTATTACTTGAATAATAAAGGTCCCAACAGAATAATCACTTGACGAAACATAAGAAAAACTTGGTGCTTTTTCATATCCACAAAGCGAAATTATGGTGCTAAAAAAAGATGAAATAAAAATGTTGAAAAAATAGCAAAAAATTCCAATAAGAATACTTAGTAAAATAGGTTTCCAGCCAATTTTATTGTAGCCAAAATCTTTGAGTGTTGTTTTGAACTTTTGCTTTTTTATGAGAGAAAACAACCCCACCGACATCAAAAACATTACACCACCTTGAACAATAATTGTGCTTAAAATATCAAGCATATTGTCTGACAAAGGCAAATCTACGTACAAAAAAAATATTCTAACTGCAACAAAGATTATTAACATAAAAAAATAAACAAAAGTTGTTGTATATTGATTTGATTTATTCATAATTTTCCCTTTTATTTTACAAATGAGTTTGCGAACCAATAGATTATACAAAATACAAAAACAAGAATATATAACCCTATATATAATGCATCAAAACGATTATCCGTTGCAATAATAGTATTGTTTTTATTATTGCCTTGATTTTGGGTATTTTCTTCTTTCTTTTTATTTGCAAGTTTTTTTAGAAAATAAAATCCAAAAACAGACAAAAGAACGGCCACAACAAAAATGACAAATGTCAAAATTATTTCTAGTGTTCCAAAATTTGAAAAAATGGCAAAGTTTGAGTTTTTTGTTACATATACAAAAAACAATACAAAAAAGTTGTTGAAAAAGTGGAAAAACATAGAGTAGACCAATTTGCCTGTAACATAAAAGATAAGGGATAAAACAACACCCAAGATAAATTGATGAATTGTTTGAAAGATTGAAAAGTGTATAAGTGTAAAAATTATACTACTTACAAATATCGCAAAAACTGTCCCAATTTTATTTTTTAAACTTGAAAATATCACGCCACGGAACACAAGTTCTTCAGCAATTGCAGGTGCAACGGCAAAACAAAGGACAGACAACAAAAACTCGCCAAAATTTGCAAGTGGGACATTGCTATTGCTTGGAGTTGATATTTTTGCAAATAATGTATTAAAAAATGTTGTAAAATTTAATGACCCAAAGAAAACTACAAGTGCAAGACCAAAAACAACTAGCAATCGCAAGTCAAAAGTAGATTTGTTGATGTTTTTTATGGAATATTTTTTTGTTCTGCTATCTTTTGAATATATAATAAAAACTAAAAGAAAAGCAAGTTCGTTAAAAATCGCATTGAGATAGGTAACCCAATTTTGATTGACTAAATCTGTTGCACTTTGTCCTGTTGCTCCAATGACAATATTTGCAATCATAGTTAAAACCACGCTTGCAACAAAAAGCCCAACAATAGAAAAAAAGTATACTAAACTACCATCTTTAAAGGAATATTCATCTTTCATAATATTTGTATTATAACAAATATATTTTTTTCTTGCAATTATTTGAGATAAATGATTTTTTATTATATTAATATAATTACATTTATATTGCTTAAAATGTTGTAAGTTTACAAATTAAAAATTGTGCCAACTTTTGATTGAAATGCAACGTCCACACAAACGTGTTTGCCTTCTATGATATTATGTTCCCCAAGTATTCTTTTGGTTGTGGTATAGGCCAAAACAGGGGTGTTGTTTTCTTCACTAAGGTGAGATAAAACCACTTGTTTTACACCTGTTGGGACAAGTTTGCAAAGAGCATAACCACAAGTCGAGTTGGACAAGTGCCCATGACTTCCCAAAATTCTTTTTTTAGTTACAGCGGGATATTTTGGGTTTTGCATCAAAAGATGTTCGTCGTGATTGCTTTCAAGATACAAAATGGTGCTACCTGCCAAAAAGTCTATAATTTCTTGCTTTATTTCGCCCAAGTCTGTTGCAATGCTACATTTTACGCCACCAAAATAAAGACTATATCCCACACAAAAATTGCTATCGTGTGGCAATATTGCACAAGAAATTGTAACATCTTTTATAAAAAAATCGCTTGTACGATACCATTCTATTTGATTTTGTGGCAAGGCTAAAATGCCGGACAAATATAACCCTTTAACAAAAGACGGAATATAAACTTTTGTATTTGGGTTTTTCTTTAAAAAAGTTGCAACTCCGCCCAAGTGGTCTGTGTGTTCGTGTGTCAAAAGGATAGCGTCTATTTCGTTTGGCAAAACCCCTATTTGAGATAACCTATCTTTTATGTTTGTATAGGTGAGTCCATCGTCAACAAGAATTTTTGCTTCGTTAGACTCAAAATATGTTGAATTGCCTTTGCTTCCGCTTGCTAAATTAACTGTTCTCATTTGTTTTCCTTATTGGCATTTATTATATCACAAAAATTTAGAAAATTAAAAGTATATTTTTGCAACTATTTATAACTTTGCAAAACAACTTTGCCATTTAACCACGAGTCAAAAAATCCTTCCAAACTCTTTTTTGCAACATTTTCAAAACAAGATATCATATCGTCTTTTGTTGCAATTTTGTATTTGTAATTTTTAAAATACAATTTTAGTCCTTTCAAAAAATTCTTTTCCCCAATCAAATCTTCTAGCGAGTCAAAAAACAAAACCCCTTTTACATATGTCATATATGTGTAATGCATATCGCCGGCAAACTCATTTACATTTTTACTCATCGAACTATCTATTTTGCCATATACACTTTCATAAACTTCACAATACAAAAGATAACTTGATAAAGATGACGACAGGGAATCTTGTTCTACAACATTGTATCCCGAGTTGTACCTATAAAACATAAGAGTGGAAAATTCAGTCAACCCTTCATCTTGCCAAGCATCAAAACAAGCATCACTTCCCACCAAGTTGTACCACCATTGATGAGCGGTTTCGTGCACAATAACATTTTGATAATCATCACTATTTGTAATAGCGTCCGATATGTACACCAAATTTGGATATTCCATTCCGCCGTGAACAAAATCTGCCTTGACTACGCTAAAAGTTTCATAAGGATACTCTCCAAAGAGATTGGAAAAGGTGTCTATGGCTTTTATTGCCGTATCAAGACTTTTGCTTGGTTCTTTTTCGTCATAATAATAGTAATAGACTTCGGTGTTTCCTACTTTGTTTGATATAACGGAAAAATCTTTGCTTAACACAAAAGCAAAATCTCTCACTACATCTGCCTTGATTGTTGTGGCCTTTTTGTTGTTTTCAATGATTGTTTCAAGTTGTTTGCCCGAACTAGCAAGTACAAAATCACTATTGTAGTTGAGTGTTACTTCATAATTTGACATTTCGCTATAAAATGGGTCGCCATTTGCTCCATAATTATCTTCACGATATTTTCCGTCTTCATATATTGCAAGAATTGGATAAAAATTGCCAAAATTGTATGTGTTGTCCCCATAGCCAAATCTATGTTCGCAATTTGGGAGCAATATGGAAAACTTTAAAGAAACAACAACACTATCATCAGGGAAAAGTTCATCTTCTAACGGAACAATCAACATATTTTGGTCGTTTCCGCCAATGGTTATATTTTTTGTATTTCCATTGACAGACACAAAAGAAATGTCAATTTTCCCTTCGCTAAAACCATTTTTGTATGCTTTTTGATAGGTAGAAGTGGACACAGGTCTATATTTTGCACCACTTCTAAATGCGTTTGGATACAAATGAAATTCAAGGCTAGCAAGTGGTTCTTCATAACTATTTTTGTAAGTTACAGTTTGTTCTCCATTCAAAATATTTGTTTTTTCATCAAAATCTAAATTTAGGTTGTAGGTTGTTAAGTCTTTGCTGGTTGTTGATAGGTTGTCCTTGCAACCAAACATAAAAAAAATAGGCAAAACACACAACAAAGATACAAATATTGTTGTCAATTTGCAAAAGAAATTTCTTTTTCTCATATAAGCCCCTTTTTAATAACTATGAAAAAATTTTTGGATATATGAGTTTTAAATATTGATTTAAATTGATAAACAAAAAAAGGCAATGCCATAAAGCAAAGCCTTTTAAAACTTACAAACAAATTTGCAATAGGTTTTGATTTTAAAATAATAAAAATTGTTTTTAAAGCATTTATCCAAAAATAAAAATTGAGTAGCACGCAAGTGCACAAATTGCAAAACCGCAAAAAAGAATAAAAATCAAGATATTTCTTTTGACTGCAAAAGACAAACCACAAACGGTTATCGTCAAGATAACGGCATAATCTTTTATGCTAGTCAAAGTGGAAACATATTCTTCTTTTAAAAACTTTACAGGTACAACATTGTTGAGATAAAGCAATCCTAGCAATATTATTGTCAAGAATGCCATAATTTGTCCTAAAACATTAAAGAATTTTGAAAAATTTTTTAAAATCAACATCTAGTACTCCTTTATAATTTTTTACAAGCAAACTTTTTTCTAATATTATTGTATTTTATTTTTAGTATTTTTTGCAAATGATTTTAGGCAATTTTTGTTTTTTAATCATATGATAAAGAGATGAGTATTTTTGAAAACCTAACAAGCGAACTTGAAAGTTTAAAGAAAGTTGCTCCTTTTGTTGAGTATGGGAAAAGCGAACTAAACGAACCATTGCTTGCTTTTGTTTTAGGCAATCTCCACTCAAAAAGGCCACTACTTATACAGGCATCTATTCACGCAAGAGAGTACATAACGTCTTTTATGGCAATAGAACTTGTAAAAAAGTTTGTTGCCTTGTCAATAGATTATCCTTTGATTGTTGTTCCGCTTGCCAATCCAGACGGTGTTCGCATTTGTCTTGAAGGAGCAAATTTTATTGAAAGTGGTAGCAAAAGAGATATTGTTCAAAGGATATTGCAAGTAGCACCCAAGGAATTGTACAAAGCAAATGCCAATGGAGTTGACTTAAATTGCAATTTTGATGCAGGTTGGGGGAGTGGGAGCCAAAATGTTTTTGACAAACCTAGTTTTGCAAATTTTGTGGGATATTATCCCAATTCGGAGAAGGAAACTCAAGCACTCATATCTTTGACTAAAAAATACAACCCATTTTTGACACTTAGTTTGCATACAAAGGGCGAAGTTGTTTATTATGGATATTTGGGGCAATCTAAAAAGACAAAGCAAGAGCAAGAAAAATTTTTGCCGATTATAGAAAAATCTAGCGGGTATAAAGGAATTTTTACAACAAAAAGTGGTGGCGGATACAAAGATTATTGCTTGCTAAACCTTGACACAACGGGATTTACTATAGAATTTGGGGAAGACTTTCTTTCTCACCCTTTAGATTTAAAATATTTGAATGGCCTATTTGACAAATTGTATTCTATTGTTTTAAACTTAATAGAACAAAGTGATTAATTTAAATTTGTTTTGATAAAAATAGGGAAAAATATGTGTAAATTTATGGAAGTAGCCCTTTTGCAAGCAAAAAAAGCAAAACAAGAAGGGGAAGTGCCGGTTGGTGCGGTTGTAGTAAAAAATGGACAAGTAATTTCAAAGGCATACAATACAAGGGAAAAAACTCAAAATGCTTTGCACCACGCGGAAATTTTGGCGATACAAAAAGCATGTAAAAAATTGAATTCCTTTAGGTTGCAAGATTGTTCTCTTTATGTAACATTGGAGCCTTGCCCTATGTGTACGGGTGCTATTGTAAATGCACGAGTAGGACAAGTCTTTATTGGTTGCAAGGACGAAGAATTTGGTTGTTGTGGCGGAAAAACAAACCTAACAAATGGCGATTTTGGATATGCACCTAAAATAACTTTTGGTGTAATGGAAAAGGAATGCAAGGAACTTATTGATGATTTTTTTGCAAAAATAAGAGAAAAAAACAAACTAAAAAGGTTGCTTGGCAAACAAATTGAAGTTTGCAACACACAAGAAGGAAGTTTTTATTTAGCAAACAACAACAAAATTCTGTGTGTCGTAGATAAAAAAAATATAAACAAAAATTTAAAGATAGAAAACGATAAATTGACAAATATAAATAAAGAAAAAGAATTTGTTTGTGAAGATATAAACGAAGTTTCAAAGTATAGCAAAGAAAAAGTCTTTATCATTATTGACGAATTAAAAACTGGACAAATTTTCTTTTTGTGCAAACAATTTGATATGAAAAGTTTGGCTAATATCATAAAAAATTTAAATTTGAGTGGTAGAATAAAAATTTTTATGGAAGGGAAAGAACCTATTATTTGCGATGCAAAAAAATTGACAAAAGCGGAGGGAAATTTTAATATATAAGTACTATGAAAGATATTATTTTTTCAACGGAAATTTTGACGGAATTTGAACTTGATTCAATGCAAGAAACAAAAGTGCGAGCAATAATCATCACCCCAAAAGAGAGTGAAGATTTGCTAAAAAAAGATATAATGGGACGAACGTCAAAAGATTATGTCTTGGATAGTGTGCAAGATTATGAAAAGACGGAAATTTTATCAAGCGAGCCTTTGCTTACCGCAATAAAACCTTATTTGAAAGATGAAGATTATACAATTTGTTTGTATGCGGACACCCCATTTGTTTCTTCTCAAATTGTGGTTGATGCTTTGGAGTATGCGGTCGCAAAAAAAGTAGATTTTTGCAAGTTGCCACGTGGAGCAATTGTAAAGGCAAGTGCGGTGAAAGCAAACAAAATTGAGTTGACTTGTGAAGCAAGTTTCCTAAATGCTCAAGATTTTTACTATATTTTCAACCTTTCTACCCTAGCGAATGCAAGAGAAAAAATGCGACATAACAT
Organism: uncultured Christensenella sp.; assembly: GCA_964563895.1. GTDB lineage: Bacteria > Bacillota > Clostridia > Christensenellales > UBA1242 > UBA7862. Next base: position 9,683 of record CAZLYY010000006.1, read on the forward strand.
TTTGGAACGTTTGAGCAAAACTGTGGAATTTGATGCTTTAAACTCTTGCTATATTGATAGCACCGTTCAAATAAAACCAAACACACATATTGGAGCAAATTGTGTCATAAGGGGATACACCACAATAGGCGAAAATTGCAAAATAGCGGATAACAATATTATAACAAATTGCAAAATAAGGGATAATTGCGAAGTTTCTTGTTCAAATTTAAAAAATGTTGATATAAAGCAAGGGACAAAAATTCCACCATTTACTTTTAAGGAGAAAAAACAATGAAATTGATTGTTGGACTAGGCAACCCTGGGGACGAATACAAAAGAACTTATCACAATATAGGCTTTATGGCAGTGGACAAACTTGCAAAAAAGTTGGGTGTAACTATTGGCAAGTCCAAATTTAATGCTCTTTACACTCAAACAAATGTAAAGGGAGAAATTGTTTTTCTTGTCAAACCTTTAACATATATGAACAATTCGGGAGAAGCGGTTGTTCAATTTTGCAAATTTTATAAAATATCGCCAGAAAATGTCTATATAATTTGTGATGATATTGATTTGGATAAAGGAGTATCAAGATTCCGCGAACACGGAAGTGCTGGGACTCACAATGGGCTTAAAAGTATTGTCCATTGCTTGAATAGTGAGAATTTTCCAAGGCTTAAAATTGGGGCAGGCAATGACAAATCTATTCCGCTTGTTGATTATGTTTTGAGTCGTATTGACGATGAAAGTTTTGCTTTGATAGATAGTGCTATTGACGAAGGGCTAGAAAAAGTGATAAAATTGATTGGAAATGAATGAACTACAAAAAGTCCTAAATGGCATAGAAAATTGGGATAAAGTAACTTTTAGTGGCTTGAATGAGGGCGAAAAAGCATTTTTGCCCTATTTTTTTAGTGGCAAAACAATTATTTTGACATCAAATGAAGAACAATTGTTGTCTTATCAAGAAACATTGACCAGACTAGGTAAAAAAGTTGTTGCAATTTCAGAAAAATTGCCTTTGCTTATTACAATTTGCGAAAAAAATTCAAAAGAGTTTAGAGATTATTATATTGCATTGTCAAATTTAGCAAAAAATGAGTGGGATATTTTGTTGTTGACGCCGTCTTCAATCTTTCAAAAAGTGCCTACAAAAGATTATGTCCTATCGCATTCACTATCACTAAAAGTGGGGGAAGATATCCCTTTTGAAAAGTTGATAAATAGCCTAGTATCTATGGGATATAAAAGGCAAGATGTCGTTTTGGATATGGGCGAATTTTCAATAAAAGGGGATATTGTAGATATTTTCCCTATTGGAGAAAGCAACCCTATAAAAGTAAGTTTTTTTGATACGGAAATTGAAAGCATAAAGTCTTTTGATGTTGAAACATATAAATTTTTAAACGACAAAAAAGAAACAACTATTTTTTGCAATTCTTTTGTTGATTTAAATGCAATAAATTATGAAAAAATTGAAAAAAACATAAAAAACGACTTGGCAATTCTTAAAATAAAAGATGAAAACATGTTGAGAATTAGCGATATAGTCGCAACACAACTTGATTATTTGCACGAAAAATCCAATTTTTCAGCGGTATTTTTTGCCCCATATTTAGATTATTTTTCAAGTAGCATATTAGATTATACAACAAATGCTTGTTTGCTTTTTGACGAACCTAAACTTATTTTTGATAAATTAGGGGAAATAAATGGCAACAATGTTGAGAGTTTTTTGGAACTTTCTATGTCTGGCGAATTTTTGCCAAAAAATATGGAATTTTATTTTTCTTTAAAGGAAATATTGGCAAAAATAAGCACGTTTAAACAACTTGCATATGCAAGACTTGTATCTCAAAATAAATTTTTTGAGAGCAAAAAGATAATAAACTTTATTTGTCCGCACGTGCCAAAATATATAAACAATTATATTGAACTTGCCAATCAATTGAAAGATTATTTATCCAACAAGTACACAATTGCTTTGTCTATCACAGATAGCCTAAACTTAAACAAAATGAAAAACATTTTGGAAGAAAAGAGCCTAAAATATTTTGTTTGTGATGACTTAAAGGATATAAAAAGTGGTGCTATAAACATATTAAAAAATGGCCCTTTATATTCTATTAATTTTGAAATGGAAAGGCTCCTTATCGTTGGAGAAAAGGACCTTGTATCACACATAAAAACGACAAGTATAGCAGTAAAACAATCTACAAAAACAAGATTTTTGCCAAAAGTTGGCGATTTCGTTGTCCACGAAGTCCACGGAATAGGCAAATGTGTTGGAATTGAAAAATTGCGACTTACTTCTGTTTCAAGAGATTATATTATCATTGAATATCGTGATGGCGACAAATTGTATGTCCCAAGCGAAAACACCGACCTTTTGTCTGCTTTTTCGGGCGAAGGCGAGCCAAAATGCAACAAAATAGGCGGAACGGAATTTTATAAAATCAAACAAAAAGTAAAAAGTTCCATAAAGCAAATGACCTTTGACCTTGTCAAAGTTTATGGCGAAAGATTAAATTTAAAGGGCTATAAATACTCAAAAGATACCTATCTTCAAGACGCTTTTGAAAAGTCATTCCCATATGAATATACGGACGACCAAAAGAAGGCTTTGAGTGAAATAAAAAAAGATTTGGAAAGCAATCGCATTATGGATAGACTTCTTTGTGGCGATGTGGGGTTTGGCAAGACGGAAATTGCATTGGCAACCGCTTTTAAAGTTATCCAAGACGGAAAACAAGTGGCTTTTATTTGCCCAACAACCATTCTTTGCGAGCAACATTTTGCAACTTGTATGTCAAGGTTAAGCAACTTTTTTGTAAGAGTTGGTTGTTTAAATCGTTTTAAAAGCGAAAAAGAACAACTTCAAATAAAACAAGATTTAAAAGATGGCAAAATTGATATTGTTGTGGGGACACACAAACTTTTAGGGAAAGATGTAAAATTTAAAGATTTAGGGCTTATAATTATAGACGAAGAACAACGTTTTGGTGTCGACGACAAGGATAAATTGAAAAATATAAAAAAATCCGTTGATGTACTCTCTTTGTCTGCAACTCCAATACCAAGGACTTTGTATATGTCGCTTGTGGGGATAAGAGATGTGAGTTTTCTTGCAACACCGCCAAGGCAAAGAAAGAAAATTGTTACACAAGTTATAGATTATTCGGATTCTCTTTTGATAAGCGCTTGCAAAAAGGAACTTGAAAGAGATGGGCAAGTGCTTATTGTTTACAACAAAGTTGCTTTAATAGCAAATTTTTATTCTCACGTAAAATCTCTTATTCCAGATGCTCGCATTGGTTTTGCACACGGGCAAATGGATAGCAAAACTTTGGAAAGTGCAATTTATGACTTGTATTCTAGAAAAACGCAAATTTTAATTAGTACGGTGCTTATTGAAAATGGAATTGACTTGCCATATGCAAATACTCTTTTTGTTGTTGATGCGGACAAATTGGGACTTTCACAACTTTATCAACTTCGTGGGCGAGTGGGGAGAAGCAACATTGAAGCCTATGCATATTTTAGTTTTTCAAAGAACAAAACTTTGAGTGCGGATAGTTATAAAAGACTTGATGCAATTATGGAATTTTCAGATTTTGGGAGCGGTTACAAACTTGCAATGAGAGACCTAGAAATTCGTGGAGCAGGCGATATTTTGGGTAGAAATCAACACGGGCATATGCAACAAGTTGGATATGATATGTATGTTAAATTGTTAAACGAAGCGGTTAGAGAATTGCGTGGCGAAGACGGGCAAGAAAAACGAGAAGTAAAGATTAATATTGATATAGATGCCTTTATTCCAGTGGGATTTATTGATAGCTCGGAAGCAAAAATTGACCTTTATTCCAAAGTTAGTAGGTTGACTACAAAGGAAGAATATTTATCCTTGCTTGAAGAAATAAAATCAAAGTATGGTTCTTTGCCAGCACAAGTCAAACAATTGTGCCTTACAGGACTTATCAAAAATCTTTCTCAAAAACTATTGATTAGCAAAATTGTTCTAAATTCGCTTGGGGCAAGATTGTATTTTTACGAAGATGCAAAAAATAAGGAATTTTTCAAAAAATTTGACGAACAGAACTCTTTATTTTGTTTAATTGACGACAAAATGCCAATAATTAGTATCAAGAAAGAGCAGGATAACCTTTCTAGCGAACAAAATTTGTTGAAATTTTTAGAAAAATTTGGTGGCAAAAATAAAACGATAGATTAAATTTTAAAAATTTTATTCAAAATTAAATTTAATTTAAACTAGTTAAACAAAGAAAAATATTTTTGTCTATAAAAAACACAATTAATTAATTGATTTTTGTTAATTAATAATATATAATACACCTATGAGTTTTGCTTGAAAGTCTATCTACTTTTAGTTAAACTTAGGAAAATTGCTAAAAAATAAATTTTAGCAAAAAATGACTTTAATTTTGGAGCGTAAAATGAAGAAAAAAATTGCTACTTTTTTACTTATAATGTTTTCATCTCTTTGTGTTTTGACAGGGTGCAACTTGTTTAGCAAGGACACAACAATGTCTTTAAATTCTGTTGTTGCAACCAATGGGGAATATGAAGTTACAAGAGAAGAACTTATCAATGCCTACAACAATGGTGGGTATTATTATGCCTATTACTATGGATACACACAAGAAGAAGCATTAAATAAAACTATAGATGAACTTTTAGACCAAAAATATCTTCTTGATTATCTTGACAACAACACAGAATATGCTCTTGATAGTGATGACTATGATGAGATAGTTTCCAATACTTGGGAATATCTAGATAGTGCAATTGAGACCTATTTGGAAAGTGTAAATGAAGAACTTGGACAAACGGCAACAGAAGAAGAAGATGAAGAAGAAGACGAAGAAGATTTGGAATATGATGTCCGCGAAAGTTATGTGTCAAAATTTGATACAGATGAAAATGGAAACATCATTTATTTAAGTTCAACCGCTAAAAGAAAAAATCAATTTTCTCAAACATTTGCAAGCGAACAAGAAGCCAAAGATTTTGCTCTTACTTATTATGACAACTATTTAGACCATATAAATACTTCTGATAAAGACTTGAAAGTAAGGACTTGGAAAGCTTTTGTTAGTGCATTAAAATCTTCCCAAAGTAGTTACAAATATAGTGATATGTCCGACAAAGCGGTTGTTACTCGTCAAATAGAAAAGATTTTTAAAAGCAATTTAGATTCACAAAAAATAACAAAATTCCAAGAAGCAGTAAAAGACAATGGTATGCTTGAAAAGACTGCAAATGGTGAATATACAGTAAAAGACTCAACTTTGGCAAAGATTGTCGAAAAATATAAAGAAAAATATCAATCTAATATGAAGTTGTATAATAGTCTTTCAAACAAAGATGACTACTATGCTTTGTTGTCCAAAACTTCCAATCGTGATAGTTTTGTCTATTATGGCAAGCAAAGCGAAGAGACAATGATAACTTGCACACATATTTTGATAAAATTAAGTGAAACTCAAGAAGATAACATTTCTAATTACGAGAAAAAATACTCAGGCGAAGCATATGAAAATGCAAAAGCAAACGAAGAATCTGCAAACAACACATATGCCTATGAAAGAGATTTAGAAACAGGTGAAGTTGTAGATAGCAAGGGTATAACAGTTACACAACTATACAACAATATTGAAGAATCTCTCAAAAATGTAACAGATTTTGAAGAAAGATTAAGCATTTTCAATGATTATTTGTACAAATACAATGTAGATACAGGAATCATCAATGCAAAGTACGATTATGTAGTTGGGACAAAAAATTCTCAAATGGTTACAACTTTTACAGATGCCGTAAGAGATTTGTACGAAAATGGAAAAGTTGGCGATATAAAAATGGTTTATGAGTCAAATGACAATTATAGTGGATATCATATAGTTATGTACACAGGTGTTTTGCAAAATATTTTTGATAATGAAAAAGCACTTGACGAATTGACTCTACAATTGGAAAATGACCTTAAAAATGAGATAAAATTTGACACAACAACAATTAAAAATGTTTATAATATATTAAGTAATGTAAAGACTTCTTTAACTTACAACGAAACTCTTTTTGAGTATTTCTATGATGCAGTTACAGAAGATAATTATGATACAATAAAAGCCAATGTTATTGATTCTCAAAAGAATGGCAGTGCAACAACTTACAACAAAGGAAACTATTCGGACTTATTTTAAAATTTTTGTGAGAAATTAAACGATTTTCTCTATATATTATTCTAGAAAAAAAGGAGGGAAAAATGCCGCGGTCAAGTGATACAAAGTTAGCCAAGAGACATTTATTATCGTCTCCATTGTTGAAATATATTCAATATAAAAATGGACACTTTTTAAAATTTTGTCGCAATTATGGGGCAAACGTTACAGATTGTTCAAAATTCCATATAAAACAAATTTCTTGTGAAGAAATAACAAAAGAATGTGAATGTCAAGCAGAAGCATATATTGAAACCAACAAAGAAAAGACAACTAATAACAAAAAGAAAAAAAGACTATTAAATTTTGTATACTTTGCTTTAAACTTAATCGTCATTGCTCTCGTCCTTTATTTTCAGTTGTCAGGAGAAACTGACCCAAGAGAACAACTCTCCGCTATTTTTAGTGTAAATTGGTGGTTTATTTTAGCGGTATTTGGTGCTTTTGTTGCGGTAATGATGTTTGACCAAATTAGATATGCAGTGCTTACATACAAGTCAACAGGAGTATTTAGGCCCAACCTTTCTTACAAAATAACAGCGATTGGTAGATATTATGATGTTATTACCCCACTTGCAACGGGTGGGCAACCTTTCCAAGTCTTATATTACAACAAGTATGGAATAAAAGCAGGCGAAGGCATATCCATTGTAATGTCAAAATATATTTTTTCTCAAATTGTTTTCTTTTTAGGTGCAACATTTTTCCTTTTTAGAAATTTATTTATAACTGGAGGTGGAGCATCAGGATTTGCAGATGGGCTTGCTTTGACGTTCAGTTGGATTGGATACACCGCCATTGCAGTCGTCGTTTTTGTTGTTCTTTTAATCTCTTTAAACAAGCGTATAGGTGCTGGTTTTATTGTAGGAATTTTAAAGTTTTTAAGCAAAATTAGAATAGGCAAGTTTAGATTAATAAAAGATTATAAAAAAGTCTTTTTGAGTGTTATGCGGACTGTAAACGTATGGCAAAAAACAACACGAAAAGCAATAAAATCTCCGCTTGTTATGATTACAAACATTTTATGTTCAATCGGCTCATTCCTTATGACATACACAATTCCGTTCCTTATATATTGTGCTTTTGAAGGGTGGCACCCAGAACTTTGGGTTCAAATTGTTACTATATCAATAATGGTTGATTTGGCTTCCGCATTCAACCCTATTCCTATGGGAACAGGAACAGCAGACTTGTCATTTACAACTTATTTTGCTGGAATTTTTGCAACAACAGGGGCTCAAGTTTGGGCGTTGTTGATTTGGCGTTTTATGTTCTATTATATATACATTGTACAAGGATTTGCTGTTATAAGTTATGACTATGCAATAGGCAACAAAAAACTTGAAAAATATAAGGAATTCTGGAAGTTGCCAATAAGGGAACGAAGAAGAGTAAGAAAAGAAGGGAAAATGTCCCTTTACGTCTCAAAACATTAAATTTAAAAATAAATCACAATTTAGTAACGAGTGTACTTTTGTGATTTATTTTTTTTGATACCGAATAATCGGTCG
>CAZLYY010000006.1:17517-19301 GCA_964563895.1 uncultured Christensenella sp.
AAATATGAATAAAGTTTTATATAAACAAGTTTCGTTTGATAAAAAATCATTCAATAAATTAAAATTTTTTAACGAATTCAATATTTTTGAGATAAAAAGTGAATTTGTTGATGATATTGCTATAATTTATGGATATTCGCCCTCTTTTAAAGATGTGGTTTATGTGAACGAGAATAAAATAAATTTTCAAATCGCCATTGGTGAGAATGTGGTTACAATAGGTTGTCCTATGATTTTTGGTGCTTACTAGTAAATTTAGGGCTTTTGTATTATCCAGTAAATTTGTATTGCTAATCTTATTAAAGTAGTAAAGTATTTAAAGGGCATATTAAGTTTGTTTAACATGTTTTGGGACAAGTAAAAAATGTAAATTCTTTTATATTAATTTTAAATTTTTTCTAAATTTTAATTTTTTTGTTTATTTTTCCTTCTTTTGTCAATAATTTTGGCAAGGAGGAATTATGATAAATTCTATAAAAAACTTTTTGATAAAGAACAAAAGATTGCTTTTTGCGTTGTCTTGTTGCTTTATGGCGGTACTTATTATAAGTATAGTGGCTGTAAAATCTACACAAACGACATCAAAAAAAGATGAAACTGTTGTGCAAACAAATACCCCCACAACAATTTCATTTATTATGCCGATAGAAAATGGAACAATAACAAAAGATTATTCTAGTACATCACTAAAATATAATGCCACATTAAAGCAATGGGAAGCTCATAAGGCGGTTGACATAAAGGGAGAAGACGGGGCAAATGTGCTTGCGGTTTATGCGGGGGAAGTTGTGTCTATTGAAAATGATTATCTAAGGGGAACGGTTGTTACAATTGCACATACAAGTAAATTAAAGACGGTTTATGCTTCGCTTGATGAAAATGTTTCTGTAAAAGTGGGCGATAAGGTTAAAATTGGTGATGTTATCGGAAAAGTTTCCACATCGGCCAAGGGGGAACTTAAAGATGGGGAACATTTGCATTTTGAAGTGTTGGTTGACGGAGTAAAGGCAGACCCAAATATTTATCTTCCAAATAGCAACAAATAAATCTCTCAATTTGCTTTACACAAAAAAAAATATGTTGTAAAATATACCTAGAATTTTGGAGGAAAAAATGACAATAGATAAAGTTAAAGAAATGATTGCTAATCAACTAAACATTGGAGTAGAAAAGGTTAAACCTAATTCCAGACTTGTAGAAGATTTGGGAGCGGATAGTTTGGATAATATTGAGATGCTTGTTGCTCTTGAAGATGAATTTGGGATAAGTGTTCCAGATGATAAGGTTGATGATTTAAAGACTGTGGAAGATATTGCAAATTATATTGACCAAAATGCAAAATAATTTTTTACTTCTTGTAGAGAAATTTGAAATTTAAAAAAGGACTTTGCTATATTTGAATGAATATTAAGATTTATTCAAAAAGCAAGGTTCTTTTTTGTATTTTTAAAATTTTTGAGCAATAAAAAACAAATTTTGACATATTTTGACAAACTTTTTTCATAAAAATTATCAAAGAGGTAGTTTATGAAAGAAGCAATTGAAGATAGAGTTGTAGGCGAAGCATACAAGTTGCTAGATACTTCTGGCACAGTGCGAAGTGTCGCAAAATTTTTTAATGTGTCAAAAAGTACGGTTCATTTTGACTTGACAAAAAGGCTTAAAAAAATCAATTTTGATTTGTATAAAAGAGTTCAAAAAATATTAAAAATCAATTTTTTAGAGAGACATAAAAGGGGTGGCGAATCAACAAAAAGAAAGTATGAAAAACTAAAAAATAAATG
>CAZLYY010000007.1:0-1650 GCA_964563895.1 uncultured Christensenella sp.
TTATTCTAAAAACAGAAATTTTGTCTTTAAAAGCAAAATCTACACAAAACTAAAAGGAGTAAAAATGGACATAAAATATAGAAATTATAACAACGTTCTCTATGTTATGCTCATAGGAGAACTAGACGAACACACCGCAAAATATACAAGCAAGACATTGGACGACCTGTTTTCTTCTACAATTTCAAAACAAATTATCATTGACCTAAGCGAACTTAAATTTATGGATTCAACAGGCATTGGTGTTTTGATTGGAAGATACAAAAAAATGAAGACAAAAGGTGTGAGTATCTTTATTTCAAACCCTTCCTACCACGCTGAAAAGATTTTTAAACTCACAGGGCTATATGAAATTATGCCAAAAATATCATAAAAGGAGCAAAAATATGAAAGAAATAAACAAAATGGAACTAAAATTCAAAGCAATTAGCGAAAATGAATCGTTTGCAAGGGCAACCGTTTCTGGCTTTTGTTTGATGCTAAATCCAACTATGGACGAACTTACAGACATAAAGACTGCCGTATCCGAAGCCGTAACAAATAGCATTGTTCACGCATACCCTACGGAGAAAAAGGGGGATATTTCCCTTTTTGTGTCGTTGTATGATGACAATTCAATAAAAATTGAAGTGCGTGATTATGGGGTTGGGATACCCGACATTGACAAGGCAAAACAACCATTTTTCACCACAAAATTGAATGAAGAACGAAGCGGAATGGGGTTTACTGTTATGGAAAGTTTTATGGATAGTTTGGAAGTAAAAAACGAGAAAAGCGGTGGGGTTCTCATTACCCTAACAAAAACAATAAATGAAAGTGAAAAAGTAAAAAAACTTGGTTAAAAGTGAGGCAAAAATGCTAAATTATGACGAAACACTAAAACTTTTAAAACAAGCAAAGCAAGGCGATGAAAATGCAAAAAATTTGCTAATAGAAACAAATTCCCCGCTTGTCAAAAGCATTGTAAAAAGGTACAAAAACAAGGGTGTTGAATATGAAGACTTGTATCAACTAGGTTGTGTGGGATTTGCAAAAGCCATAAACAATTTTGATGAGTCTTTCAATGTAAAGTTTTCCACCTATGCCGTCCCTATGATAGCGGGCGAAATAAAAAGATTTTTGAGAGATGACGGAAGTGTCAAAGTTTCGCGCTCAATAAAAAGCAAATACTATCAAATACAAAAATATCTTGATGAATGTAAAACACAAAACAAAGAACAACCCACAACAAGTGAGTTGTCCAAAATTTTTGATATAGACGAACAGGAACTTATGTTTGTTTTGGAATCCGCACGAATGCCCGTATCAATTTATGACTCGCTTGACAAGGAATCAACATCTGGGCAAATGGTGCTTGACAAAATATCGAAAGGTGATGAAATAGATGACAAAATCAACAAAATGATGCTTTTTGATATGATAAGAAGTCTTGACAATAAAGATAAAAAACTTATTCTTCTACGCTTTTATCGTGATAAAACACAAAGTGAAGTTGCAAAAATACTTGGCGTTTCACAAGTGCAAGTAAGTAGACTTGAAAACAAAATTCTTAAAAAAATGAGAGCCCGCCTTGAAGGATAGAATAAATGCAAAATTTACTTTTAGTAAGATTTTATCAAATTGTCTAAAACAATATTTTTTTTACTAAAA
>CAZLYY010000007.1:1750-15242 GCA_964563895.1 uncultured Christensenella sp.
TTACTTTTAGTAAGATTTTATCAAATTGTCTAAAACAATATTTTTTTTACTAAAAATCAATTGTGCTTTATACAATAAAAACTTTATCAATTCAATACAATAAAAATGTTATTAATATTAAATAAAAATTCTAAACATTAAATAAAATTCTAGACTTTAAATAATCAAAAAAACACAAATCAACAATTTAAGATTTGTGTTTTTTTATAACTTATGTACTACATAACAGGTTCTTGTTCTTCACTTTTTGAGCCTAATTTTTGCGAATAAAATTTGTAATTTTGTTTTATTTCCCCGTCTTTAGAAAAAAAGCATACCATATTAAACTCAGAGCAATGTTCTAAGTCTTCCATTCTTTTTGCTGGGTTTTCTTCTACCCTTTGCAATTTATCGCAAACTTCTTTAAAGGTCATTTCAATGCAAATTCCTTGAAATCTCAAGGCAAAAGGCATACTAATATTATCTTTTGATTCTCTATAATCAATATCTCTAATTGCATGAAGACTAACAGATAAATTGTCTTTTTGCTCTTTTGTTAAAGAAGAATACTCATTTAAATTTTGCACTTCATTTATAAAATTATTTACGGAAGTTTTTAATGCAAGGATAGAATCCCCCACATAAAACATTTTGGAAACAGATTCGTTTTCTAAATCTATACTACTTGAATCTTTTTTATAATTTTCAATTGCTTCTTTAACTTTTAGAGTTTTGTTCTTTATTTTTTCCGAAATAATGTCATATTCTTCTAAAGAGTTAATATCCTTGTCGTTTTCTCTGTATTTAGTTTTATTTATTGTTTCATTATTCATTTTTTATCCTTTTTTTTCATTTTACAACAAAGAGAAAAAATTGCAAGAAAAAATTTTGCTTTTCAATGAATTCTACAATTATCTACAAAAGTTCTATTAAAAATACAAAAAATACCACAAGTTGAATTCTAAAACATAAAAATGTTATGTTTTTGAATAAAATGACACGAACCTTTTAAAAATTTGAGTTTAAGTTGTTTGTTATCGCAATAAAAAACACAAACCTTTTTAGATTTGTGTTAAATATAAATTGGTGGAGATAAGCGGGCTTGAACCGCTGGCCTTTTGAATGCCATTCAAACGCTCTACCAACTGAGCTATACCCCCAAAATGTTGCACAAGGCAACAATAAATATGATATTGGTAAAAAAAATGAAATCTTTTTGGTAAAAATATTACACAATTTTTTGTAAAATAAAATATTTTTTATAAAAAACAACTAGAAAAATTATTCTTCATCTTCATCGTCTGGCAAATTGACATTGTGATAGACATCTTGAACATCGTCCAAATTTTCCAATGTGTCCAACATACGCATAAAAGTTTCAAGTTGTTTTTCGTCAAGGTCAACATAATTTTGTGGAATCATAGTAACATCTGTGGATAAAAATTTTAAGCCCTTGCCTTCCAAATTCTCTTTCACTTGGTGAAATGCACTTGGAGTTGTAATGATTTGATAAACATCTTCATCATTTTTTACATCTTCTGCGTCTGCTTCAAGGCACATTTCTATCAAACTTTCTTCGTCAACCGAACCATCATTTTCTAGCACCAACAAACCTTTTTGGTCAAACATATACGAAACACAACCGTTTGAACCAAGGCTTCCGCCAAATTTATCAAAAGAATGACGGACATCGCCGGCTGTCCTGTTTTTGTTGTCTGTAAGACACCTAACCATAACGGCACTGCCACCAACACCATAGCCTTCGTATGTAATCTCTTCGTAGTTTACAGCACCCAATTCCCCGCTTGCCTTTTTGATTGACCTTTGAATGTTGTCGTTTGGCATATTGTTTTGTTTTGCTTTTGAAATAATATCTCTAAGTTTTGCATTGCTATTAGGGTCGCCACCACCAAGTTTGACAGCAACTGCAATTTCCCTACCAATTTTTGTAAATATTTTGCCCCTTGCGGCATCTGTTTTGCTTTTTGTGGCTTGAATGTTATGCCACTTTGAATGTCCTGACATTTTTTCTCCTTATTTTCCTATTCTATTGTAATGTTTTATCAAAATTTTTCAAGTAAAATTTTCTAATTTTTATATAAAATAATATAATATCTTATATTTTTGCTATAAATTTAACCAAAATGGCACAATTTTAACATTTTTTACCCCTAAAAAGTCAAAAATTTATAAATTTTCATAAATATTTTTCATCTCATTTGCGTCTTCTGCTTGTGTCCCATCGCTTTCGCAAATAACGACAGGCTCCAAATTGTATTCCTTTATAACCTTTGCAAGTGGTTCAAAATTTGGCCCAAATTTGTTGTCTTCAAAAGTTAAGTGCTTTATTTCCCCTTTTTCGCCATATTCTATTTTTGAAAAATGGATATGCACTTTTTTTGTTTTTTCTAGTCCAATAGTTTTTATTAAATGGTCAAAAATTTTTTTGTAGTCGTCTTCCACTTTCAAACTGCCTTGTGTCAATGCATTGATATGACCAAAATCAAGAGTAGGCACAAGATAATCTCTCAAGGTGCAAATTTCGGCAATCTCTTCGTAAGTACCAAGTTGCATACTTTTGCCCATTGTTTCCGGGCATAAAAGGAAATCAAAATTGAGATTTTCCTTATCTATCCTTTCCACAAGTTTTGCCATATTTTTTTTCAAAATCAAGAAAGATTCTTGTCTATCTCTCCCCATACAAGAACCCGGGTGAAAAACACATCTATGCCCGCCCATAAGTTTGAGATATTTAAGGCTAGAAATAATATATTCAAAAGATTTTTCAACCTTTTTATCGTCTTCATTGGCAAGATTTATATAATATGGTGCGTGAACACTTATCTCAACGTCATTCTTTTTGCACTCTTCTCCCAAAGTTTTGGCTGTAAAATCACTAATTCTAACCCCACGAGAAAAAGAATATTCATAAGCATTTAGCCCACGATTTTTTATCCATAAAGGCGCTTCAAGGCTTGTCTTGTAACCTTGGTCATAAAAAAGTTGACAATTGCCAGATGGCCCAAATCTTATCATCTTATCTCCTTTTAATCTAAATATGTTGTAATTTTTAACTTATTTTCAAAAAATTTTCCCAAACCAACTGCCTTTTTATCACACAAAACAAGGTGCAACTTGTCATCAACAGGACAATTTTCAATTGGCATATTTATACCATTCCTTATCTTTGTGTAAATTTCTTGCGAAATTTCAATTGGGTCAAAATCGTTTAACACTTCTTCCAAAGGCAACATATTGTCGTTTATGCTCTCTTTTGAAAGGTCGTCCAACTTTATTGCATTATCCAAAGAAAGCACACCGCAACGAGTTCTACAAAGATAACTCATTGTAGCAAGACTTCCAACCGCCTTGCCCAAATCTCTTGCAAGCGAACGAATGTAAGTTCCGCTTGAACAAGTTATCAAAAATTCATATGTTTTATCATCAATTTGAGATAAAACTTTAAATTCATAGATGGTTACAAGGCTTGGGGGCAAAGCAATTTCTTCCCCACGTCTAGCATAAGTGTAAGCACTTCTACCGTCTATTTTTTTTGACGAATGAATTGGGGGTGTTTGAGAAATTTCGCCCAAAAAAAATGATTTTATAGCCTTTTCCAAATCGTCTTTTGTTGGGATAAAGTCGCAAGTTTTATTCACATCACTTTCTCTATCCAAAGTGGGAGTAGTTTCCCCAAAAGTAAAGTGGGCAATATATGTTTTATCCTTTTTTAAAAACAAATCAAAAAGGCGAGTTGCTTTGCCAACACAAATAGGCAAAACACCGCTTGCAAGTGGGTCAAGTGTCCCCAAATGCCCCACTTTTTTTTCGTTTAATATCTTTTTTATCTTTATGACAACATTGTTTGATGTAATGCCAAGGGGCTTGTTGACAACAATTATTCCTTTCAACTCTTGCTCCTTTTCAACTCTTGGCGACATTCTTCCAAAATTTGCTCCAAAATTTCCCCATAATTTCCTTTTACTGTTGCACCAGATGCTCTTATATGTCCGCCACCACCAAAAGTCTTTGCAATATTGCAAACATTGGCATATTTGTTTGACCTAAATGAAAGATAGAAAACATCATCTTCCTTTTCAAGAACTTTAACACGAATTTCGTTGCCTTCAATGCCATCTAAAAATTGAAAACAATTGGTATTTTCAAAAATATTTTCAAAACGTTTATATGTTTTTGTACCAATAAAAGTTATATAAACATTTCCACTCAAATATGATTTTGTATTTTTTAAGACAGTTTTGTAAAAATACAAATATTTTTTTTGCTTATACTTAAACAAACTATAATTGACGTCTGCCAAATCAAAATTGTAATTTAAAAGTTCGTATGCGTGCCTATGGCTGTCC
Source organism: uncultured Christensenella sp. (assembly GCA_964563895.1). Lineage (GTDB taxonomy): Bacteria > Bacillota > Clostridia > Christensenellales > UBA1242 > UBA7862. Next base: position 6,097 of record CAZLYY010000007.1, read on the forward strand.
CCATTGGTTGATGGGTGCATAAAACAACCTGTATCTGTGGAAAGCCCTGTGTATAAATTTTGTGCAATATTGCTATTGATAACAACATCAAGATGTTTTATGAGTTCAAACAAAATGTCGGCTGTACTAGGCGAATTTTCATCAACCAAAGAATAATCAAAGGCATAATTTGATTTTTGGTGGTGGTCAATGTTGATTTTTATTTTTGCTTTATCAAACTCTTCCCCATATTTGCCTATTCTATCAAGCGAATTGCAATCAAGCATGATAAGAACATCACTTTGAGATATATGTTTTATATCATCGTCCAAAGAAATATTCAAAAATGTTAAATCGGCTGGAATTTTTCCATCGCAAAAAATATAAACCTTTTTGCCCATTTTTTGCAAAACAAGTTTAAATGCGTTCATAGAACCCAAAGCATCGCCATCTGGACTAATATGGCAAAACAATGAAAATGAATTGTTTTTCTTTATAATATCAACAATTTTATCCCTTACTTCTTCGTCCATAATTTTTCCCTTTTTATTTGTCATTTGATGAATCTATTTGTTTTAACAATTGATTTATGTGGTCGCTATATTCTAGTGAATGGTCTTCAATAAAATGAAGTTCTGGCATAGCCCTAAATTTTAGTTTTTCTTTTAATGATTTTTTTATAAATCCGCTTGCATTTTGCAATGCTTCTAGCGCTTCCTTTATGTTGCCCTTTCCAAAAAAACTAAGATAAACCCTGGCATATTTTAAGTCAGGGCTCATCTCAACCTTTGAAACGGTAATCATCTCATCTTTTAGACGTGGGTCGCTAAGTTCGTTGTCAATGATATCGGCAAGGTTCTTTTTTATCAAAGAATTTGCCTTTTCTATTCTATTTGACATTTATTTCTCCTTTAAATTTTTCCCACCCATAAAATTGTTTTTTAAACAAATCAAAATGTATTTATGCAAAAATTTGTTGTTTAACAATACATTCTATTGTATCTCCAACCACAACATCGTTGAAATTCTCAATCTTTATACCACATTCATAACCACTTGCAACTTCTTTGACATCGTCCTTTTCTCTCTTTAATGTAGCAATTTTGCCTTCATAGACGACATCTTTTCCACGATAGACTTTGACAAGTGAGTTCCTTACAATTTTTCCATCTAAGCAATAGCAACCCGCAATTGTCCCAACACTTGAAATCTTGAACAATGCTCTAACTTCCGCATGACCTACTACAATTTCTTCAAATTTTGGTGCCATCATAGATTTTGCAAGTTTTTCTATATCTTCTATTGCTTTATAAATAATGTCATATTCTCTTATTTCAACCTTGTTTTGTTTTGCAAAATTGGATATTTTTGACAAAATTTTTGTATCAAAAGAAATAATAATTGCATTGGAAACTTTTGCAAGTTGGATATCATTTTCGTTGATATTGCCAACTCCACAAGAAACAATTTCTGTCTTGACTTCTTCGTTTGATATAGTTGACAAACTTTGTCTTAATGCTTCGCAAGAACCTTGATTGTCCGCTTTGATAAGCAAACTCAATTTCTTCTTGTCTTCTTGTGCTGGAGTGGATAAGAATTCGTCTAGGCTATTGGCTGGACCGTGCTCAATCTTTTCTTGTGCTTGTCTAATTTTTCTTTCTTCAATAACATTTTTGCTAAATTTTTCGTCAACAACTTGCATTTGGTCGCCTGCACTTGGAACGCTATCAAAACCCAAAATGCTCACAGGTGTGCTTGGACCTGCCTTTCTAATATTTCTACCTTTATCATCAATCAAGGCACGAACTTTTCCAAGAGCAAAACCGGACATAATGTTATCGCCAATTCTTAAAGTACCATTTAATATAATTGCATTTGCAATAGGTCCTTTGTTCTTATCTAGGCACGCTTCAATAATTGTTCCGACCGCTTTTCTATCTCTATTGCATTTGAGTTCTTGCATTTCGGCAACAAGCAAAATTGTTTCCAACAACTTGTCAACACCTTGACCTGTAACAGAAGACACTGGGACAAAAATTGTATCCCCGCCCCATTCTTCTGGCAAAACATCGTATTCTGTCAATTGTTGTTTTATTCTTTCAACGTCAACATTTGATTTGTCAATTTTTGTAACCGCTACAATCATTGGGGCTTTGGCTTCTTTGATATGTTTGATTGCTTCCACAGTTTGTGGTTTAACACCATCATCGCCTGCGACAATAAGGACTGCCACATCGGTTATTTCTGTGCCACGTTTACGCATATTGATAAAGGCTTCGTGTCCTGGGGTATCAATAAATGTAATATCTTGCCCTTTCCAATTGATAGAATAAGCACCAATTGCTTGAGTGATTCCACCTGCTTCACGTGAAGTAACGTGAGTTTTTCTAATATAGTCAAGCAAAGAAGTTTTACCATGGTCTACGTGTCCTACAATAGTAACAATTGGAGCACGAGTTTCGTTGTTTGTTCCATCATCAATAATTGTATTTTCTTTAAGTTTTTCTTCAAAAGATTTTTCAACTTTAAGTTCCAAAGTAACACCCAACTCACTTGCAACCATTTCGGCTGTTTCGAAATCTATATTGCTATTTATAGTAGCCATTACACCCAAAATCATAAGTTGCTTCATAATTTCGGTAACAGGTTTGCCTATTTTTTCACTCAAAATTTTAACCGTCAAATTTGGAGTTGTGATGACAGCATTGGTGATAGGTGCACAAACAACTGGTGCAACTTCCACTTTTGGCTTTTTAAGACGAAGTTTACGTGTAACCATACGTTCTTCTATAGATTGTTCTTCTATAAGTCCCCTACGAAGAAGAGATTTTTTGTTGATTCTCTTGTCTTCGTCTGACCTTTCGTGTGTTTTCTTTTTGTTTCCAAAACTTCTTTCTACTTGAGCAAAGGCTGTTGAAGCAGATTCCAAATTGCTATTCTTTTTAGGAATAATCCCCATAAGAGCCCTATTTTGTCTATCTTGTTCGCCAAGTTTTTGGAATGGTCTAGAAAAGTTTTGACCACCTTGTTGCCCGTTGCCTTGTCTATTGAATGGTTTGTCAAAAGGTCTATTTTGTCCTTGTTTATATCCATTTTGAGAGTTATTAAACTTTTGTCCGTTTTGTTGATTTGGTGTATAATTGCCCGTTCTCTTTCTATCAAAAGAGTTGTCTCTTCTCTCAAAATTGTCTTTAGAATAATTGTTGTTGTATTTTGGTGTATATGGCTTTTGAGGGACATAAGGTTTTTGTGGGACATAAGATTTTTGAGCAGGAGCAGGTTTTGGTGGTTGAGGAGCAACAACAGGTGCTGGAGTTGGTTTTTGTGCGACAACTACTTTCTCTGTTTCCTTTGGTTTGGCAACGACAGGTTGCTCTTCTTCTTTTACAACTTTTTCGTTTGATTTGTTGAAAAGTTCAGCAAAAGACTCCGCCTGTGGTTTTTCTTCCACTTGCGACTTCAATTTTTCCAACCTAGATTTTTCCAAATCAATCCGTTGTTGTTCGTGCACTTTATCCCTAAGCAACTTGCTAAAATTTATAGCATCGTTCCTTGCCTTGTTAACTTCACGAAAAAGACTATGGATATGAGAATCCATAATAAGTGTACGCAATGCTTTGATATTGTTGATACTTTGTTTATCTTGTTTATTTTCTTCGCTCAAAAGTTCTTACTCCTATATTATTTTTTACAAATTGACTCCAATTGTTGCAATGTTTCTTGATCAATTTCAACTTTTAAAGCCCTAAAAAATGCTTTTGTTTTGATAGCCTTTTTTAGACACTCATCAGTTCTACAAATATATGCACCACGCCCATTTTTCTTGAAAGTTTCGTCTACAACAATTTTCCCTTCTTGCGACACCAACCTTACAAGAGCAGGCTTGTCTTTCATTTGCCTACAAGCAATGCACATACGTTGTGGCTTTCCTTTTTGCATTATATCATCTCCAAAGAAATTATTCAATAGGGTTTAGCAAATCATCATCAAAATTTTCTTCTTGTTGAGTTGCTTCTTGACTGTCTTTTTCGTCTTGTTCTGTTTCTTGATGATTTTCAAACATCAACCCACCATCAAGTTGTTTTGCTTCGGTCTCACTTCTGACATCAATTTTCCAACCTGTAAGTCTGCCAGCAAGCCTTACGTTTTGTCCGCCACGACCAATTGCAAGCGAAAGTTTGTCATCTGGAACAACAACTCTTGCGTGATTGTTCCCTTCCAAAGCATAAATTGTAGTGATTTTTGCTGGGCTCATAGCACGTGCAATATATTCATATGCATTGTCAGAATATTCTACGATATCAATCTTTTCGCCATTAAGTTCGTTTATGATTTCGTTTATTCTAACACCTTTGTTCCCTACACAAGCACCTATTGCGTCAAGATTTGGGTTGGTACATTCTATAGATATTTTTGTTCTAAATCCTGCTTCTCTAGCCACATTTTTGATTGTTATTTCGCCATTTTTGATTTCTGGAACTTCCAATTCAAAAAGTTTTTTTACAAAAAGGTTGCTACTACGTGAAACTTGGATAAAAGGAACTTTGTTGTCTTCTTTTATATTTTTGACAAAAACCTTTATTCTGTCCCCTGTGCAATAGTTTTCTCCTGGAATTTGGTCATTTTTTTGCAACATTCCTTCCATAGAATTGCCTGGGATTTCCACATAAACAATGTCATTTTCAACACGTTTTACTTGGCAAGTAACAATTTCGTTTTGCTTATTTGCAATTTCTTTCATTGCATTTTGGAACTCCGCTTCTTTAAGTTTTTGCATAACAACTTGTCTTGCAATTTGGGCTGCAATTCTACCAAACTCTTTTGGAGTAACTTCTTCTGCTATCTCATCGCCAACTTCGTATGACTTTTTGATTTGCTTTGCTTCTTCAAGACTAATCTCTTTGTCTGCGTCTACAACTTCTTCTACAACAGTTTTGTAACTATATACCTTTATAGTGTTCTTTTCTGGATTAAGTTTGACACTTGCACTCTTTGCTTCGCCAAAATTTCTTTTATAGGCGGCTGTCAAAGCAGACTCAAGCGTATCTATAAAAAATTGTTTGTCAATCCCTTTCTCCTTTTCCAAATCATCTAATGCTACAAAAAAATCTTTATTAACCATTTTTATTCTCCTTATTTTTTCCTTTTTTGTTTTAAATTTTTTAATATATTTATTTGCAAAACATATCAAAAGTCAATATGCAACTTGCAATTTGCGATAGATTTTATGTCTACAGAAAAGTTTTTCTCACCGCAAGAAAAAAGTACTTTGTTATCCTTGAAATCAACAATTTGTGCGGTAAAGTCCTTTTTTTCGTCAATTGGTTGAAAAAGTTTGACATCAACCAACTTCCCTTTGTTGTAAAGAAAATCTTTTTCGGTCTTGATAGGTCTATCCAACCCCAAGGAAGACACATTGAGATAGTATGGAGTATCACCTGTTGGGTTGAGTTCGTCCAACAAAGGATCCACAATGCGGTGCACTTTTTCACAATCGTCTATTGTGATAAGTTTGTCTGACTTGTTCACAATAAACAAAGTCAAATTCATTCCATTTTGCTTTTTGGAATAGTCCACATCATAAAGTTCATATCCCAAATTGTCAATAGTTTCTCGCAAAAAATCTGCTACAGTTGTTGCAATGTTTTTCTTCATTTTTCACTCCCTATTACAACAATTAAGAGCAGGCAAATGCCTACTCTTAATGTCTTATCTATCTAGCATACATAATATATCACATATTTTTGTATATTGCAACTATTTTTTACTATTTTTACTGCTACGTTCTTCTTTTTGTTGTGCCTTTTTATCCGCCCTAATAACAAGCACAAAGCAAATAGCAATAAGAACACCGCCACAAATGACAAAATATTTCCATTCATAATAAATATCGCTCACGTGATTGTAACTTGATTGGTTGACAACTTTTGTCCCGCCAGTTCCAAAAACGATACTACCTTCCAAGTCGGTACGTTTGATTGTTATGCCTGAAATTTCGTTAAGTGTATTTAATGCTTTTTCGGTTGGGTGGCCATATTTATTCCCTTTTCCGCAACTGATTACAGCATACTCTGGTTGAACGGCATTTAAAAATTCAGTGCTTGTTGAAGTCGCTGAACCATGGTGTCCCACCTTTAAAACAGAACAATCAAAAAAATTGTCCGCCACCTTTGTAGCATTGTTTGCCAGGAAATTCTTTTCGTCATCAAAATCTGCATCACCAGCAAACATAAATTTGTCCGTTCCAATTGTTATAAAAATAAATGGTGAATAGCCATTGGAATCTTTAATATCTTCCAATTTTGGTGGGTACATATCTATTGTATAAAGCACATTTGATGAATCATCTGTGCCTGTTATCTCCGAATGTTCTTCGTTGTATTTCAACTCTTTCAAGACATTGCTATCTTTTTCGTTGTACACAGCCTTGACAACATTGTTCCACGAAGCAGTTGTCTTTGTTTTATAACCATTGGTGCTATCTACAAAGCCGTTATCTACGTCATATTTTGAATAAATTGGTGGCAAATACACACTAATTATATCGTACGTTTCAAAAACAGTAACAGCATTGCCGATATGGTCGCTATCTGGATGTGTCAAAATAAGATAGTCTATTTGAGTAACTTCCAAAGCATCAAGATATCTCACAAGATTGTTTTTGCTACTACTTTCCCCCGTATCAATCATCATATTTTTTCCGTCTGGGAATTGTATCAACGAACAATCACCTTGCCCGACATCTATAAAATGTACTTTATAATCACTTGAAACTATTGAACTATCAAAATTGAACTCCGTCTTATTCATTGCTTTATCTATTGTGTTTTGATAAAACAAACTAACGATAAGCCCTATCCAAAGAATAGAATAAAGGACAAGTTGAAAAAAGACTTTTTTTCTACCCTTTTTTGTTTTTAATTTCTTAGGCATTCCTAAGAGTTCGTCTAAAAGTGCATCACCTTTTGATTTGCTTGATTTTTTCTTTGCCATTTTTATTTTCCCTTTTATACTTTTGCTTAACCTAATAATACAAAATTTACTTTTATACCAATGCTCAAAATTTGAAGTGCAAGTAATAAATTTGCAACATTTTTATCTAAATTTTAAAATTTTTATATAATATGTACATTCAACTTACATTTCATTTAAAAGTTTTAATATTTCTTCTTCATTTTTGTCAAGCAATGTAGTTATTTTTTTTGCAACAAACTCTTTATCTTTTGCATTTTTGATAACACAAATTATTTTCATAAGACATACTTGAGATAAATCTCTTTTTGAAAATTCCTTTAAAAGAGTTTCCCTTTCTATTTTTCTTTCGTTTTCCATATAAATTCCTTTTGTCAACACAAAACTTTTTGCCTGTTTATAGACAAAAATTTTGTTTTAAAAATTACCCTTATTATTTATCTAATCAATGGTTTATTTTCTGTTACGATAGCATAACGTCTGCGATGATACTTGTTTGGCTTTTTTGAAATAATTTTCATAATTTTTGGGATAGCATCAATTGTCGCAAGATACCCTTCCATAAACATTTCTTCCGCTTCGTCAACTTTGGTTGATTTGAATTTTTTCATACTAGGTTTTACGACATAATCGGCATTGATATAACCCTTGATTGAATTGCTTTTGCTCATTATTCCAATAGTTGCACTAAGGACATCTAAAACTTTGAGAGAAAGTGTCCCACCACCACGAGTGGAATTGACATCTACAGCAATAACATAATCGCAACCAAAATATCTTGGCACATCACTTGGAATGTTGTTTTGAAGTCCACCATCGCTTAGGTGCATATCTTCATATTCAACAGGCACAAATACACCTGGGACAGCACAACTGCCGGCCACAATTTTTGCAAGATTACCTTTGGAAAAAACAATTTCTTGTGAAGTAATAAGGTCAACAGCGACAGCACAAAATGGGATTTTTAAGTCTTTTATATCTATATCTCCCAAATTTTCAATAACAAGTTCTTGAATTCCATCTGTCTTTGAAGGCATAAAAAACTTTGATTTCCTTATATCTTTAACCTTCAAACTTTTGGCAAGTGCGATAATTTCATCGGGAGTTTTACCACCAGCATACATACACCCCACCAAAGAACCTGCACTTGTACCCGCAATCATATCAAATTTTATGCCATTTTCATCAAAAGCCTTTAAAGCCCCAATATGTGCAATGCCACGAGTTGCCCCACCACCCAAAGCAAGCCCAACTCTTACACCCTTATTTTTATTTGGCAATTTATTATTCCCTACAAAAAAACTCATTTAATCCCCTTTTGATAAAAAGACATCTCTTTATGATATTTTCCATATATATTATATGGTTTGTTTCAAAAAAAACAAATAAAAAAACCTAAATAAAATTTTGTTTATTTAGGTCTTTTATATTAAAAACTATTTTTTTTACAATATTGCAAATTATTCTTCATCGCTACTTGCATCATCTGTTTCGTTTGAGTCGAGAAGAGCAAGTTTTCTTTCTATTTCAGCAATATCTTCTTTCAATTGACTTTGGCTACGAACAAGGAATTTGTTTGCACTTTCCAAAATTGGATATCTATCTTTATTTTTTTGCATAACTTCTTCACAATGTTGAACAGAAAGTCTAAGTCCTTCAAGAAGGTCAAGTTCTTCACTAAGTTTTTTTGCTTTTTCTTCATCAATATCAACATAGTTGTTGACACCATACAAAACAACTTTTTGTTTTGCGACAATTGCTTCTTTTCTTCTAAGTTTCTTCTTGTCGTTGTCAAGAGTCATATTTACACGTCTTAATGGAATAAACTCTTTTTTATTTGCAGAAAGTTCTTTTTCGTTTTCTTTTAATCTTTGTTTCAAAACTTCAAGTCTTGCTTCCAATTCTTCTCTGCTTTCGCTTGGCATTTTGACTGTTTGAACGTCATTTTGCTTTTCTTCCAATTCTTTTATTGTTGCTTTGTCATTTTCAATTTGTTTTCTAAGTTCTTCAAGTTCACGCTTCAAATCTTCGTTTTCTGCAACAACTTGTTGATTTAATTCTTCGTTGTTTGATTGTTCTTCATCTGTTTCAGCAGGCTTTTCTTCTTCAACAGGTTCTTCTTCAACCTTTTCTTCTTCGACAACTTTTTCTTCTTCAACAGGTTCGTTTGCAAGGACTTCTTTTGTTTCCTCGTT
>CAZLYY010000007.1:15342-19032 GCA_964563895.1 uncultured Christensenella sp.
CAACTTTTTCTTCTTCAACAGGTTCGTTTGCAAGGACTTCTTTTGTTTCCTCGTTTATTTGACTGATGAAATTTTCCATATCGTCATCGTCTTCTTGCTCTTCTTCGGCAGGTTCTTCCTTAGTTTCAACAATACCCATTGATTGTTTTGCAATTGCTTCTTCTTCGCTTGCTTTTGCCAAATCAACTTCTTGTTCAACTGCTGGTTCTTCCACCTTTTCTTCTTCGACAACAGGTTCTTCTTGGACAGGTTCTGCAACTTCTTCCTTGTCTTCAATTTGTGCTACAGGTTTGCTGAGCATTTTTGGACGAGTGTAGACTTGCTCCTCTTCTTCATTAACTTTGTTTTTGTTTCTCTTGAAAAATATACCATTTGTGCCGTCAACAATTGAAATAAATAAATCTGAAAGAAATACTATAACAAAAGCCGATACAGCAATAATCCCAATGACACCCAAGATACTTAAAAATGTACTCCAAAACATAATTTCGTTCCCCTTTATTTTTTTTCTCTAAAATTTTAACACATAGGTTGCAAGTTGTCAATATTAAAAATAAATTTGTCATTTTATACACAAAAATACTTATTATGTCCATAAAATGGGCTCAAAATTGTAAATATTGGCAATTTGACCGACTTTGACTTTTGTTAAATGTCAAAAAAATTATCTTCAAAATTGGGAGTATACTTGCAATCTGCACTTGATGAGTCTTGCACAAATCCATTGTTAAATCCTAATGCCCTAACTTTTAGCAATACTTTTTTATATTCCAAAGGTTTTAGTTTTGTGTTTATTTCGGCATAATCTTTTGCTTTATAGCAAGGATAGTATTGACTCATAAGGCTAATGCAAACACCTGTCCCTATTTCTTCTTTCAATCTTTCAAAAATTTTTATACTATCATCACTATTGTTTGGCAAAACAAGATGACGCAAAATTATTCCCTTTTTCATATTGCCTTTATCGTCATATTCATCTTGCCCTACAATTTTTCGAGCTTCCTTGATTGCTTTTAAACAAGTATCAAAATATCCTTTTGCGGACGAATATCTAATTGCACTTTCATCACTAAAATATTTTATATCAAAAAGGAAAATATCCACATAGCCACGCAAACTTTTTATTGTTTCTATGCTATCATATCCCCCAGAATTCCACACAATAGGGATATTGACTTTTGAAAGTTTCAGCGCTTCAACAATTTCCTTTGCATAATGAGTTGGCGAAACAAGGTCAAGTGTTGCAACATTTGATATGTTTATTTGCCTAAAAATATCCGCAAGTTGTTCAACCGTTAAATCTCGTCCCACTCCTTCGTGTGATATTTTGTAATTTTGACAATACACGCACTTCAAATTGCAATGCGAAAAAAACACTGCCCCGCAACCAACATCTTTTGGACAAATTATTGGTTCTTCATAGCAGTGTCTCATAACTTTTGCAACACGCACATATCCGTCTACCTTGCCACAAAATGCACCATTTTTGCATTTTCTAGCACAATTATTGCATTCTTTCATATCAAATTTCCTAGACAAAGTATTTAAATAATGATTTTAGTATAATAAATAATACTTATATAATATAAAGGGTTAAGTAAAAAAATTTGCTTGCACATAAAACAAGTAGCCATTCAAGAAAGTACACAAAAATTGTAAATGCATAACATTATTAAATTGTTCTAAATTTTAATTTTTGCAATTAGCAAAACAAACTTTTGTTAAAAACACTTTTCCCATTCCTTAAAATTATTGAACTTGTTGTTCTTCGCTTGCTTTCTCTTCTTGCTTTTTTAATCTTTTGTATGCGATAGAAAGTTTTGGTCTATTGTATCTTTGGACACAAATAGGCAAAATTTGCAAAAACCAATTGACAAGCAAAACAGGAAGCGAAATGGTAAGCAAATATTTAAAAGGCAAAATGACGAGCAAAAAAGTTCCCAAAAACAAACCCAACAAATGCATAACTTCCGCATAACAAGTTTCTACCAAAAACATATACATATGTTCCGCGGTTGGTTTGTCGCCTATTTTTGTTTTGTCAAAAAATTTCAAGGTCTTCCCCATTTCTGGAATGACATCTTTCCATTTTCTTATTTTTAAATTTTCATAAAACTTTCTTTCGTTTTTTCTCTCACAAAAAAATTTTGCAAAAGGGTTGAATTTTTTGCTTGGAACTGCTCTTACAAGCAAACCTGCCAAAGCATCTAGTGCAATAGACACTACAATTGCAAGTGCAACAATCCCAAAAGTGGCAAGTGTTGAAATGCCAAGATTGGCAAAAAGTGAGTTTAGTGTTGCAATTATTATTCCAGCACCTACAATAATGGATAAATACAAAATCATTTTATATAATTCCTTTAATTATTAACAAATTGCAAAGGTTGTAAAATAGTCTATTCTTTATTGTCAGTTGTTTGAACAGTGTCTTCTTTTTCTTTCAACAAAGTAACAATTTCTTGCAAAAGTTGTTCGGTCGTTTTTGCTTCTGCTTTTTTCTTGTCCGCTTCTTCTTTTGCTAGTTTTTCAGCTTCAATCTTTTTCTCAAGTTCTGCTTGTTTTTCTGCTAAATGTTCTTTCCATAATTTTTTAAATGGAACGTTTTGTTCTTTTGCTTGTTTCTTTATCTCTTTCTTTTCTTTCAAAAGTTCTGCATTTGTTTGTTTTTTGACATCGTCTTCAATTTTTAAAAATTGTTTCTTTGAAGCATTTATAACTTTTATGAGTGAAAAAATAACAAAAGCAATAATCAAGAAATTGAAAATTGACGAAATAAATGCACCCCAATCAATGTAAATGGACTTGGTTAAATCCAACTTGCCAGCGTCATCATAACCTGGGCTCAAAATTGTGTATGCACTTTCCAAACCATCTGCCCCACCACAAATAGCCAAAACCCAGTTGATAAGTGGAGTGATAATCTTGTTTGTAAGTGCAGTAACAATAGCAGAAAAGGCACTGCCTACGACAACCGCAACAGACAAATCTACAATGTTGCCACGTGAAATAAATTCCTTAAATTCGTGAAAAAAACCTTTTACTTTTTTCTTTCCATCTTTAAAAATTTTCATTTTTTTACCTTCTTTTTCTTTTTTGCCCTTTTATCCTATCACAAAGTAATTAGAATTTCAACTTTTTTTAAAATAAAATAATAAAAAATAATATTTTGTAGAATTTTGTATGTTTTTTGTTTTAAAAATTAACAAAAAATAGTCAACGAATTTTGAACCTAATATAAAAAAGGATAGTGTTGTTTTATATACATTGTCCCTTTTTATTCCGCTAGTTTCAAAAGTATTAACCCATTGTAATCTTTTTTCATAAACTACTAAATAAAGGAGGCTAAAATGCAAAAATATTTTGCTCCAAGAAGGTGTATTAGTTGCGATTGGAACAAATTGCCAAATGTAACATACATTCAATTGAAATTGAAAAGAAAATAACAATTTATGAAAACAATATTCCACAAAAAGAGTATTTTTTGATAAAATTTCCTAAAAAAGAAAAGGACGGAATTGATTTTTGTGAAAAAGCAAAAACAAATAAGATTTATACCAACGAACAAGAATGTCAAAAACGGTGTCATATTCTCAATCTTGCCATAAAAAAATTAACCGAGCACACTAATGAAGAGTTTGAAAAATAAATTCTAAAAATTTCTTAAACAAAAAGCATAATTGATAAACAAAA
>CAZLYY010000008.1:0-1242 GCA_964563895.1 uncultured Christensenella sp.
TTTTTGTTAAAAGCAAAAATACATATTTTTCTTATCAAATAATCAAACTATTTTTGTTATGTTATGTAAAAATCGGCGAAAGAATAGAATTTTTTTTACAATCACATTTTTTGTGATTGTATTTACTCTCGCCATTTGTCTAAATATTCCTTTTTCAAAAATATCAAATTTTTCAAATAGTTATTTCTTAACACAAAGTGAATTGTTGGAGTTGTCAAGCGACAATTATTTTGGCCCGTTTATTAGTGCAAAAGTAAAAGCAAATGTTGTAAATGCTCTTAACAGCGATATTTTTGACAGTTATGAACCTGAAATTGAGTTTAAACTTTTCAATCTTATTCCAATAAAAAGCAAACGAGTTAAAATTCTTCGTTCAAACAAGATTTTTGCGAGTGGTTCGGCGGTTGGTCTTGTTTTAAAGACCGATGGGGTTTTGATAGTTGGTAGCAGTTTGGTTTCAACCTTAGACGGCGAAAAAGATGCCTTGAATGATGGTGTTTTAAAATTGGGAGATACAATTGTTCAAATTGAAAATGAAAATATTGAAAATGTGTCAAGTATTTCAAAAATTATCAATGAAGAAAAGAACAAAGATAGGGAACTTGATATAAAAATAATAAGAAAAAATAAAGAAATCAACACAAAAATAAAACCTATTTTTGATATAAATGACAACGATTATAAACTTGGTGTTTGGGTGCGAGATGACGCTTCTGGTGTTGGAACTTTGACTTTTATTGATGAAAACAATCGTTTTGGTGCTTTGGGGCATCCAATTTGCGATAGCGATACAAAAAGCAATATTAGTTTAAAAGAAGGAAAAGTCTACAAATGTTCTGTCCTTGGTGTAAATAAGGGTATGAGTGGTAGTCCGGGTGAAATAAAAGGTTTTTTTGTGCAAGGAAAAGACGAACAAGGAATTGTTGAAAAAAATAATTCTTATGGAATTTTTGGAAATATAAATCAAGACAATTCTTTGATTTGTGATGCAATTGAAACAGAAATTGGCGGAAGAATGTCTGTAAAACCGGGTAAAGCACAAATAAGATGTTGTGTTGAAGGGGATAGGGTGGAAATGTTTGATATAGAAATAATAAAAACAAATTATCAAACTTATTCAAATGATAAAAGTATGGTTATTAGGGTGACGGATAAAAGGTTGCTTGATAAAACAGGTGGAATTGTGCAAGGAATGAGTGGAAGTCCAATTATTCAAAACAACAAAATTGTAGGCGCCGTTAC
>CAZLYY010000008.1:1342-5131 GCA_964563895.1 uncultured Christensenella sp.
TTTTGAATAATTTTGAATAATTTATCAAAATTTGTTTTACAATTAAAATTTTATATGTTAAAATCTCCTTGTAAAAATAATTTAAGGGAGAGAAAAATGAAAAATTATTCAGTGTCGTTTTATTCAAAAAATAGAAATATTTTACTTGCTAAGGAGATAAAGGATATATTAGAAAACAAAAATTATGGAGTGTTAAATGTAGACAATTTAGATGAATTTTTTATTCATCGCAATGCATCTATTAGACATATTATTTTAGATTTGTTAACAAGCGAATTAGATGAGAGAAGTTGTTCTCTTATTAAACTTATGTTAAAGAGCAATCTTATTGATACGGTTATTATGCTTGTCCCATATGGCAAAACTTATGGAAGTGAATTTATGTATGTTTATTATGGCGAGTCATTTAGAAGTGATTTTGAAATAATGTTTAATAAAGTCTTGGAAAAACAATCAACAAAAGAAATGTTGCTCTCAAATGTGTGGCGTAGTGAAATTAGCAAATGCTTGTGTGGTTGGGGATTTTCTTCAAAGTGCAATGGCTTTTCTATGTTAATTGACACAATTATTTATTATGTTCAAAAGAAATGTATTGTTAAAAAGTTATCTAGGGAAGCATATGTTCTTTTAGCACACAAGTATTCTGTTACACCTGCTTGTGTTGAATTGTGTATTAGAAAATCAATCCATAATGCAAATAAAAATGTCAACAAGTTTCCACAAGGTTGTGCGGTAACGAACAAAGGCTTTATTGTTTATTCTGTTTCACAACTATATGACTTTTTGACAACTTTAAAATGTTAAATTTTTGACCTAAACACTATACATAGAAATTTTTGCGATTATTATTTGAGTATAATAAACTATTTTGTATTTTTATATAGGGTTAAACAAATCCAAAATTTTTAATCAATAATTCTTAAAAAACAATAAAAAATTGAAATCTTAAAACAGCGTACTGCTTTTATTTTTTTTGCAGTTTCATTTTATTTGTTTCAAAAAAGTTGTTTTTTTGTTAAATTTTCGCTTGTTTATTCTAAAAAACACATTTTTGTATACATATATACTATGACTTGGAATTATTTTCTTGACAATATAAAAAGGTTGTTTTTTCGCAATAAAACGATTTTTATTTGGACGGCTATTATCCTTTTTATTGCATTTGCAACAGGTATATTTTGTGCGATAAAAACGGATACGAATATTGATATTAATCTTGTTCAAGATTTTTGTTTAAAAAGATATTTGATAGATGATTATAACTTTTTTGGATTTGTTTTCGTAAAGATTATTGTCTTTTTTACAATCTTTTTATTGATAACTTTATTATCATTTTTCAAGTTTGGAAATATATTGTCTTTTTTGCTTGGGTTTTATCTTGGCTTTTTAACTGGCATTGATTGTGCAATTTTAGTTGTGATATTTGGGGTGTTAAAGGGCTTGCTTTTAAGTCTTTTTGTTGTCGCCTTGTTTGAAATGTCGCTAATTTTATTGCTTATGCTTTTTTCTACTCAAATGTTGGCAAGAAACAAAGGAATGCGTTGTTTTGGCAAATCAATTTTGGGCGAAAATTTATTAAAGTTATTTTTCTTCAATTTTTTAATTTGCATTATTTTTATTCTTTTACAAGGTGTTTTACTTGCAACAATTTGCAAAATTTTTGTTTTTTAAAAATTTATTTACAAAAATTGTTTGTGTTTGCTAGTTTTTTATTTTTACATATGGTAATATATACTTATGTAAAAGGTTTTGGGGAATAAATATGAATATAGTAGAAAAAATTGTTGAAAAAATTAAAGAAAAGGTTGATGTGAAACCTAATGCAACGGCTGTTATTTTAGGCAAAAGTTTTGATGATTTTATGGACAAAATAGAAGACAAATTTGTTTTGCCATTTAGCGAGATTCCTGAACTAAAAACATTTGGAAAAGATAAAAACAATTTATTTGTTTTTGGGAAAATTGGCGGGAAGGATGTGATAATCGTTTTTGGTAGAATTCACTACAATTTGGGTTATGATTACAACGACTCCGCTGTTCTTATATATGTTTTGAAGGAACTTGGTTGCAGTGAACTTATTTTGACAACAAGTGTTGGGTCTCTCAATCCAAAAATAAAGGTGGGGGATATTGTTACGGCAGTGGACCATATAAATTTGACAGGGCGAAATCCACTTTATAAAAATTTTTATGACAAATATGGCAACACTTTTGTTGATATGACCGATGCTTATAATTTAAAAATGATAGATGAGTTTTCTTTTGTCGCAAAAACAAAACTTGGTATAAAAATCAAAAAAGGTGTTTTTGTCGAATTTGCTGGCCCAACAGTTGAGACTCCAAGCGAATCAAAATTTGCAAGACAAATAGGGGGCGATTTTACAGGTTTTAATGTCGTTTGTGAGACTATTGCTTGTAAATATTGCGGATTGCCTGTTGTTTTGATAGGGTTGGTTACAAATTATGCATCCTTTATGTCGTCCGGGGAAATAAAGCACGAAGACATTGTTTACAATAGAAAGTGTGCTAGTTCCTACTTTTATGAACTTTTGTACAATTTGACTCAAAGGGTATAATCAATAAATATTTTTAAAAAAATTGCAAAAAATAGTGATAGGGAGATTAAAATGAGAAAAATTTTTATATCTTTATCATTATTTTTTATTTTTTGTTTGCTTTTTTGTGGGCAAAATTTTGCAAGTCAAAATTGTTTTGCGGAAACTGATTCTTTCGATGCAAAATCTTTTTACCTTATAGATTATCAATCTGGGGAAGTTTTGACGGAACACGAAGCGACAAAGCAATTGCCCGTCGCAAGCATTGTAAAACTTATGACAATTGATATTGTTTGCGAAGAGATTGAAAAAGGGAATTTGTCCCTTGACGATATAGTTGTTGTGTCCGAAGAAGCACAAAATATGGGTGGTTCGCAAGTTTTTATTGAAGCAAATGGAGAATATTCGGTTGGAGATTTGCTCAAATCAACAATTATTAGTTCCGCAAATGATGCGTCTGTCGCTTTGGCTGAAAAAATATGTGGAAGCGAAGAAGGTTTTGTTTCTTTAATGAACAAAAAGGCACAAGAACTGGGACTTGTCAACACTCATTATGTCAATTGTACGGGACTGCCTGCCGTTGGGCAATTTTCTTGCGCGAAAGACACTGCACTTTTGTTGAAAGATGTTTTTCAATATGATGTTTATCACAAGTATAGCACTATTTGGATGGATACCCTAAAACACCCAAAGGGTAGGGAAAGCGAACTTGTCAACACCAACAAACTTATAAGGTATTTTGATGGTTGTGATGGCGGGAAAACAGGTTCTACAAACGAAGCGGGTTTTTGTTTGGTTGCAACCGCAAAACGTCGTGATATGCGTTTGGTTGGGGTAGTCTTGGGTGCTGAAAGTGGCAAGGCAAGGTTTGCCGAAACTAGCAAACTACTCAACTATGGATTTGCTAATTTTGAAAATAAAAAAATAGTTGATTCAACCAAACTTTTGGACAAAAAGGTTGAAGTTTCTGGTGTTAACATTGGATTAAAGGCTAAAGACGACCTTTTCATTTTGCAAAAAAGGGGAGATGAAAGCAAAATTACAACAAAAATTGATATTAACAAAAATCTTTCTTCACCTATCAATGTTGGGGATTCTGTTGGAAAAATTTATTTGTTAAAAGATGGAGAAATAAAGGGCGAAACAGATATTATTTCGCTTGACAAAGTAAACGAGCCAACTTTTTTTGATAAGTTGGAGCAAATAATAAGTTTTTGGAAACTTGCAAGATAAAA
>CAZLYY010000008.1:5231-18789 GCA_964563895.1 uncultured Christensenella sp.
TATTGGTTTAAAAATATTTGCAATTTTTGTAAAATTTAAGGTTAAAAATGATTTGATTAATTGATTAAATTATAATATAATGAAAAAGTCTTGAAATGGGACTTTTTCTTTTTCTATGTGTAAAAAGAATATCAAAACATTGGTGTTTACTTAAAAAATAAAAGGATAGTATATGCTTTACGATTTATTGTTTGTATATAAAAATATATCGTTTGAAAACAAGTTGATTATTTTTTTCACCTTTGCTTTTGCTGTGATTTTTTCACTTACTATACACGAATTTGCCCATGGTGCCGTTGCAAACAAATTGGGTGATAATACTGCCAAACTTGCTGGAAGATTGTCTCTCAATCCTATGGTCCATTTTGATTATGTTGGAATGTTTTGTTTTTTGTTTTTAGGTTTTGGTTGGGCGAAGCCTGTCCCTATAAATCCTTACAATTTTCACAATATAAAAAGGGACACTTTTCTTGTAAGCATTGCTGGAATATGTGTCAATCTTATTTGTGCATTCATTTGTTATCCTTTTGCACTTTTGTTTTCGCGTGGAAGCGGAGTTGTTATGACCATATTTTATTGTTTATTTTCCTATCTTTTTGAAATAAATTTGGTTTTTGCGGTGTTTAATCTTCTTCCAATTTATCCACTTGATGGATTTAATGCACTTGCTTCACAACTTAAATACACCAATCCATATGTAACATTTATGCAACGATATGGTTCATTTGTTTTGCTTGCGGTTATTATTATATTTTCGCAAACAAATATATTTAGTTTTCTTGTAAATAAAGTCGGATATCCAATAACTTGGTTTTGGTCGCTCATTTTTGGGGCATAGGGGGAGAAATGAAGACAGAAGCAAACAAAGACCTACTTAGTCAACTCAATTTTGTTGATACTGGAGTGGAATTTAAATTAGACAATTTTGAAGGCCCAATAGAACTTTTGTGGCATATGATAAAGGAAACAAAACTTGAAATAACCGAAGTGAAACTTGCGGATATGACCGAGCAATATCTTGAATATATGTCTGGGCTTGACGAAGTGGACCTTGAAAAAGCAAGTGATTTTATTGATATTGCCGCCACTCTTATTGAAATCAAATCAAAGTCGCTTCTACCTCGAGAGGAAGAAGAACAAGTTGAAGACGATGACCCAGAAGCACGACTATTGAGACAAATTAAAGAATATGATATGTTTCAAGAAGTTATTCAAAAAATCAAACCGCTTGAAAATGTCAATAGATTTTACAAACCTGCGGACGAAAAGGTAAACGACTATCGTTATGTTTTGGGCGAACTCACAATGTCCGGACTGCTTGATGCATTTGCAAGAATGATGACAAGGGTAAAAAAGGAAGAACAAGAGATTATCCCTAAAAAGATTGAAAAAGATAGATTTACTGTCGCAGAAAAGATTGTTTCTATAAGGGAAAGTATCTTAACTCGTAAAAAGATGCATTTTTCAGAGTTTTACAAGGAAGATTTTACAAAAAGTGAAATGATAAATTTGTTTTTGGCGGTGTTGGAACTACTAAAAATGCAAGAAATTCGCGTTATGCAAACTGGGATTTATGATGATATTGAGATAGAATTAAAGGAGCAAAAAAATAATGATTGCTGATAAGAACGATTTGGATAAAGTGGTAGAAGCAATTTTGTTCGTGTCGGGGAATGCCGTAGAACTTAAAGATATTGCTGAAAAGTTGGAAGTAGATGTAAAAGATGTAAAAAAAGCGGTTGAAAATTTAAAGGAAAAGCATAAAGATGACGGCTTTAATATCATTACATACAAAGAGTCTGCTCAATTTTCAAGCAACCCTATATATGCCGAAGATATAGCAACGGTGTTAAATCCAATTAGGGAAAAACAACTTACAAAGGCCGCCCTAGAAACACTTGCAATTGTCGCCTACAAGCAACCTGTTACAAAACTTGACATTGAACAAGTTAGGGGTGTCAATAGTGATTATGCTGTTCAAGTTTTGACAAGTTTCAAATTGATTGAGGTCGTTGGCAGAAAAGACGCTGTGGGTAAACCTTTGCTTTATGGTACAACGGATGAGTTTTTGAAAAGATTTGACCTTCAAGATATCAACGATTTGCCAGACTATGATGAACTTTTAAGTAGAATAAAGATTTTGCACGACACATCTGACTCGCTTTATAAGTCTGACGAAATTATTCCAGAAGAAGATTTGCCTGATAGCGTTGCAAAAAGGGAAGAACAAGAAAAGAAAGCACAACAAGAAAATCTTTCAAATAAA
Organism: uncultured Christensenella sp.; assembly: GCA_964563895.1. Taxonomy (GTDB): domain Bacteria; phylum Bacillota; class Clostridia; order Christensenellales; family UBA1242; genus UBA7862. The sequence goes on from CAZLYY010000008.1 coordinate 7,498, forward strand.
GAAGAACAATCTCAAGAAAACGACTCAAGCAATGATGAAAACTCAAATAAAAACGAAGAAGGTAGCCTTGAAAACAAGCCAAACGAAGAGCCTGTTGAACAAAATGAGCAACCAGAAGATTTGAATTCTACACAAGAAAAAGATTTGAAAGAAATATTGACAAATGCTTTTGAAGAACAAGAAGTTTGGACAACAAAAGATAGTGATTTGCTATAAAAATTGATAGATACGAGCAAGGATACATACAAACAAAATTTTGTTGTATCTTAGTCAATAATTTTTGAAACTTATATAAAAAGGAATATTGTATTGATATTTACATTATTCCTTTTTTTTATTTTTGCTGATTTTAAAATTACTAAGCCCTTGCTTGTTTTATTCTATATAAAATTTCACATAAGAACTTTTTGTTGACAAGTTTGTATCATCGCAAAGCAAGGTAGCCTTTGCATAATAAGTATAAAAATTGTCTTTTTCAACATCGACATCTTGTATCGTTACAATACCTTGTTTGTTTGAAATTGTGGCAATTGTTGTCATTTCGTCATCATTTTGTCTAAATATGTCATAAACCAAATGCTTTTGGGCGTCAAGAGACAATTCTATAACCCCATTATTTAGTTTCCCATTAAGTGTAAAATTGTCAATTTTGTCAAATCTTTTTGAAAATTCTTGTGGAATATTATCACTTGCAAAAAGACTTTTTGTTTTGTACCTATCGGGCATATAAGGTGGGGCAAGCAAAATGACATTGTTTTGAGCCAAATCAAGTTGACTTATTTCTATTTCTTGAACGGTTGGTGGCGGACAAAATTTTTGATTGTCTTTTTCTATATTGCAATAAATACCTTGTGCAATTTTAGTTGGTAAATTTGAACCTGTGATTGAGTTTGGAAGTGGTTCAGCACTTGTTGCTCCAACCCATACACAAAGGGTTTGTTGTGGGGTAAAAGACACATTCCAAGCATCACTATTTCCAACTTTTTTAGAGTCGCCCACTGTTCCTGTTTTGCTTGCAATGTCAAGTCCTAATCCGCTCAATTTTCTACAAGTTCCACTTGCAACACTTTCCTTTAACATATCAGTCAAAAGGTAAGCGGTAGATTCTTTCATTACTTGTTGCTCTCTTTCAAAATTACAAAAAATCTCTCGCCCATTTTTATCTTTAATGTATTTTATAAATCTAGCATTTATTTTTTTTCCATTGTTTGCAATTGCTTGATAACAATTTGCTATATCTATAATTTTTACTCCTTTTGTTAGTCCGCCCAAAGCCAATGAAAACCCGTTGTCATATTTATCCAATTCAATCATTTGGGACGCAAATTTTTTTGCATTGTCAATTCCCACATAATTTAGCAACTTTACACTTGGAATATTCAACGACTTTGCAAGGGCATTTTTGCAACTAACCCAACCATAAAATTTTTTTGTGAAATTGTTTGGAGAATAGCCGTCAAAATCAATTTTTTCGTCCAAAATAGGTGTAAGTGGCGAAATAATATTATTTTCTAGTGCAGGTGCATATGAAATGATAGGTTTAAAAATAGAACCAGGTTGCCTATAAACATTGGACAAATTGAAATCACTTTTTCCATACAAAGCGGAAACGCCTCCGCTTTTATTGTCAAGAGATACAACAAGACAATCTATATCGTTTAGTTTTTCATTTTCAATTTGATTTACAATAGTTTCTTGTTTTTTGCTATCAAGAAAAGTAACCAACTTATATCCTTTAATTATCAAATCTTTTTCCGACATATTCAGCAAATTGCATGCTTCATCAATGGCATAATTATAATATGTATTATATCCTAAAAAACTTTTATTTTGATTTAAATTCAAATCTGTGTTTATTGCTTGTTCAAAACTATTTTTATCAATTTTTTCTTGCAAGTACATTTGATTTAACACAAGGTTTCGCCTTTTTATGCAATTTTCAGGGTTGAGAGTGGGGGAGTACAATTTGGGTGATTTTATCATTCCAGCCAAGGTGGCAGATTCTGCAAGGTTCAATTCTTTTGCGCTTTTAGAAAAATATCGTTGTGATGCTTGATTTATTCCAAATGTTCCATTCCCAAAATAAATTGCATTGAGATAAGCCGTCATTATCTCTTTTTTAGTCAAAACCTTTTCCATTTTTTTAGCCAAAATTAGTTCACTTAATTTTCTTTTTATTGTTTTTTCACTTGTAAGATGAGTGTTTTTTATAAGTTGTTGAGATATCGTTGATGCGCCTTCTACAAACTTCATTTTAGATAAATTTTTGAGAGTGCTTTTTATCATTCTTTTATAATTTACACCTTTATGTGTATAAAAATTTTTATCTTCTATACTTATAAAAGCATCTATCGTTTGCGAGTTTAATTCGTCAAAATCAATCTTTTTTTGTTCTTTCAAGTCAATTTTTACAAGAGAATTGTTATTGTCATACATTTCAACAATGGCATTGTCAATAGTCAATTTATTTTTATCAAACTTTTCACTAGATAAAAAACCTAACAAGTCAAATTCAAGTGAAACAAAAAATGCTAGCCCCAAAAAGACAATGGCTAGGAACGTATAAAAAATTATTTTCACAACACGTTTTATTGCGAGTTTCATACAATTAGTATTACTTTTTTTTGTTGAAAATATGTAATTATTGTTTGCTTTCACACATTTAACAAAGTGTTAAAAATATGTCGCAAAAATATTTGTCATAATAAAACATAATAATTAAAAATATTGGGTTCAATGGCTAGCACTTTTGAAACTAGTAAAATAAAAAACAGAAACATAGAAAATTAAAGAAAATGTTTTTTTTGTTTCAAAAATCATTGACTAAAGACTTGTTCATTTGAAACTAGCAAAAAAGATAGGTATTAATGTAAATATAATATATTAATTCTTTCCATTACTTTTAGAATATATTAACTAAAAAGTGTATCTAATAAAAAAAATTATTTTATATTTTTTTGTTGAAAAATAATTGTAAAAAATATATAATAAGAGCATTATGGATAAGAAGTATTTTATTGAAACTTTCGGTTGTCAAATGAATGTGCACGACTCCGAAAAAATTGCAGGTATGCTAAGAAATTTGGGCTATGTTGAAGGAAAATCAAAGGACGAGTCGGATATAATTGTATTCAACACTTGTTGCATTAGGGAAACAGCCGAAACAAAGATTATGGCAAAGATTGGGGATACAAAGGCTCTCAAAAAAGCAAACCCAAATCTTATTGTCGTTGTTTGCGGTTGTATGACTCAACAAAAGGGTATGGTAGAACTACTCAAAAAGCGTTTTCCATTTTTAAGTTTGGTTATTGGGACACACAATTTGGAAGAAATGGAAGAATACATAAAGGAGCAAAACAAAAAATTCCGTTCTATTGTGTGGGACAAGGAAAAAGCAATAAGAGAAGATATCAAGATGTATCGCACAAGCGAAGATAATGCTTGGGTGAATATTATGTATGGTTGCAACAATTTTTGTACATATTGCATTGTCCCTTATGTAAGGGGTAGAGAACGTAGTAGAAAGATAGAAAATATTGCCAAAGAAGTACAAGCACTTGTTCAAGAAAACAAATATAAAAAAATAACCCTTTTAGGACAAAACGTAAATTCGTATGGCAATGATTTTAAAGATGGTACAAATTTTGTAACCCTTTTGAAAGAACTTTGCAAAATCAAAGGAAATTTCAAAATTTCTTTTATGTCTTCACACCCAAAAGATTTTTCTTTTGAACTTATTGATTTTATAGCAAACAATCAAGACAAGATGAGTATAAATCTTCATCTTCCAGCACAAAGCGGAAGTGATGAAATCTTGAAGAGAATGAACAGAAGATATACAAGCGCTCATTACAAGGAACTTGTAGACTATATTTACAAAAAAATTCCAAATGCAACATTGTCAACAGATATCATTGTTGGCTTTCCGGGGGAAACAGAAAAAGATTTCCAGGACACTTTGGAACTTATGAAATATTGCAAATTTGCAAGTGTGTTTGGTTTTGTCTATTCAAAAAGGCAAGGTACACCCGCTGCAACTTTTGAAAATCAAGTGCCAGCAAAAACCAAAAAGGACCGTATTACAAGACTATTTGAATTGGAACATTCTTTGCAAAAAGAGACCTTGAAAGATTTTGTTGGGAAAACTTATGATGCAGTTATAGTTGATGATGACAAGGGCAACAAACTTGCAAAAACTCATTTTAACAAACTTATTCGTGTTGATGCAACAAACTTTAAAATTGGCAATGAAGTAAAAGTCTTTGTTGAAAAGATAGAAAATGATTTGTTGTATGGAAAAATTGTGGATTAAAAAAGGAAAATTATGGCAAAAGAAAAAGAATATTCACCAATGATGCAAAAATATATGGAAACAAAAGAGCAATATAAAGATTGCTTGCTCTTTTATCGTTTGGGTGATTTTTATGAAATGTTTTTTGATGACGCAGTGGTTGCATCTCAAGTGCTTGACCTGGTTTTGTCAGGTAGAAGTTGTGGCAAAGATGACAAAGCCCCAATGTGTGGTGTCCCATATCATGCCGTAGATGGCTATGTGGCAAAGTTGCTAGAAAAAGGTTACAAGGTTGCAATTTGCGACCAACTTAGTGAACCTAAGAAAAATGGTGGCATAGTTGATAGAGATGTTACAAGGGTTATCACTCCAGGAACGGTTATTGAAAGTGATATCCTAAAAAGTTCCACTTCAAATTATATTTTGAGTGCTTGCAAAGAAGACGATACTTTTGGTGCTTCTTTTTGTGATGTGTCAACGGGTGAATTTAAGGTGGCGGAATATGTAGACAAAAAAGGCTTTATAGATTTGCTTTCTCGTGTCCGCCCAGTTGAAATATTGTGCGATGAAAATGTTTTCAATTTTTCAACGGACAAAGATATAAAGGCTATTGATTTTTTGCCACAATTTGCAAGACAAATTGAATATGAATTTGATTATCAAAATGCACTTGATAGCATAAAAAAGCAATTTAACATTTCTAGCATCAAGGGACATGATTTTGCCAATCTAAAACAAGCAATTAGGGCAAGTGGTGCTTTATTAAATTATCTTTTTGAAACGCAAAAGAGAAGTTTAAATCACATAAATAAAATTATAACCGAAAAACCTAATGAGTATATGCACCTTGACTACAATGCGTGTAAAAATCTTGAACTTGTAGAAAATGCTAGGGATAAAAAGCGAAAAGGCACTTTGTTTGAACAACTCAACAAAACAAGAACACCGATGGGTGCAAGATTGCTTGAAAAATGGATTTTGCAACCCCTTCAAGACCCTAAAAAGATAAATGAACGTTTGGATTGTGTTGAAGAATTGTACAATGCTCAAATGTTAAACAATGATATTCATACTGCTCTTTCAAAGATAAATGATATAGCAAGAATATCTTCAAAGATATCCTATGGGACGATTTTGCCAAGAGATTGTGTCAGTTTAAAGGGTGCACTTTATGCAGTTGTAGATTTAAGTACTTATGTAAAAGATTTGCATACCGAAAAATTTACAACTATGTTTTCAAATATAGACAATATCAAAAGTTTAGCCGATTTGTTAGATGATGTCTTTGTTCAAGATTGTCCAAGCCTTTTGTCTGGTGGCGGATTTATTAGAGAAGATTTTAACGAAGAATTGTACAATTTGAAGCATAGTTCTCAAACCGCAAAAAAGAAACTTAGCGACCTAGAAGCAAGAGAAAGAGAGCAAACGGGAATAAAAAATTTAAGGATTGGATATTCTCGTGTGTTTGGTTATTTTATTGAAGTCAACAAATCACAAGAGAGCCTTGTCCCTTATAGATACGAAAGGCGTCAAACAATTTCTGGTCACGAAAGGTTTGTAACAGAAGAATTGCGTGAAATAGAAAATTTGATTTTAAACAGTGATGAATTGTCTATCAAACTTGAACAAAAAATTTTTGAAGAAATAAAAAGCAAATTAAAATCTTTGGTTGAACTTATTCAACAAACAGCAGACGAAGTCGCTTTTATTGATGTCGTGTGTTCGCTTGCCAAGGTTGCACAAGATTGTTCCTATGTTCGTCCGAAAATTAGTAGAAATTACAAATCAATAAAGATAGAGAATGGCAGACACCCTATAATAGAAGCAAATTTAAAAAGAGATATGTTTGTCCCAAACGATACACTGCTTGATGAAAATGAAAATAGAACACTTATCATAACAGGTCCAAATATGGCAGGCAAAAGCACTTATATGCGTCAAATTGCCCTTATAACCATAATGGCTCATATGGGAAGTTTTGTCCCAGCGACAAGTGCGGAGATATCTATTGTTGATAGAGTCTTTACACGTATTGGAGCAAGTGATGACTTAAACAACGGACAAAGCACTTTTATGGTTGAGATGGTAGAAGTTGCAAATATTTTAAACAATGCAACAAACAAATCTCTTGTTATTCTTGATGAAGTGGGCAGGGGAACAGCAACTTATGATGGAATGAGCATTGCTTGGGCTGTTTTGGAATATATTTCGCAAAAAATAAGATGCAAAACATTATTTTCAACACATTATCACGAGATAACTACTCTTGAAGGTAAACTTGAAGGGGTTAAAAATTATCGCGTAAGTGTGAGAGAATTTAACAACTCGGTTATTTTCTTAAGAAAAATTGTGCGTGGCAGTGCGGATAGAAGTTTTGGGATAGAAGTTGCAAGTTTGTCTGGGATATATGATGAAATTATAAAAAGGGCAAAAAATATTTTATCTCAATTAGAGAAGAACTCGGTAAAATTTGAGATAAAAGCAAACAATGACGAACAAAAACAACTCACACTTGAAAACAAAAACAATATAATCAATCAAATTAAAAATATTGAAATCAATAAAATTAGCCCAATGGACGCCTTTGAAATTTTGATTGATTTAAACAAGCAAGTAAATCTTGAAAAGTAGGGAATTGTAAAATGGTTTGTTGATAAATATAAAAAAAGGAGAAGTATGCCAAAACAAATTAATATTTTGACAAGTGATATATACAATAGAATATCCGCTGGCGAGGTTGTAGAAAATCCCGCGAGTGTTGTAAAGGAATTGGTTGAAAATTCACTTGATGCGGGAAGTACTGAAATAACTGTAGAAATAGAAGGTGGCGGAACAAAACTTATAAGGGTATCCGACAATGGTAGCGGGATTGATTACAATCAACTCTACAAAGTTTTTTTGCCACACGCAACAAGCAAAATTTCCAGCAAACAAGACTTAGATTCTATTGCAACATTAGGCTTTCGTGGTGAGGCTTTGGCATCTATTGCAAGTGTTGCACAAGTTGAACTTGTTTCAAAAGTTGCATCTAGTGATGTCGCAGGGAAAATAACAATCTCTGGTGGAGAAAATCAAGAAATATCCGAATATTCGGCAAACAATGGCACGTCAATTGCTGTAAAAAATTTATTTTTCAACACCCCTGCAAGACTAAAATTTTTAAAAACAATTAGGCAAGAAGAGAACTCTGTTACAAATATAATTTCTCGCTTGATGCTTGCAAATCCTAAAATAAAATTTAAATATTATGTTGATGGACAAATGGTTTACAATTGCTTAGGAAATACTTTGAAAGAACGTATTTATATGATTTATGGCAAGCAAACAAGCGAAAATCTTATTGAAATTAATGTTACAAATGATGATTTTTCGTTGAATGGATATATATCAAATCCAACATTTTGCAAGCCTAATAGGACATATCAAACTTTGGTTGTCAATGGTAGATATGTTGCAAATTCTACTGTATCTGTCGCTTGTGCCAATGCATATGAAAACTTTCTTATGAAAGGCAAATTTCCATTCTTTGTACTCAATTTAAGTGTAAATATTGATGACGTAGATGTCAATGTTCACCCAAGCAAAATGGAAATAAAATTCAAGGATAACAAAAATATATACAATTTTATTTACTCTTCAATTTTGACGACTTTAAATGAAAGCAATTGCGCAAAGGCTTTTATGGAAAGTAAATATGAAGATATGTTTGTTAAAAAGGAAAATAATTCCAAGAGTGAACAATCATTGCAAGATGTATCTGGCGGTTTTAGTTTTGGTTCTATAAACGACATTCAATCATCTCTCAAAAATATTTCGCTTGATTCTGACAATTTAACAAAGCAAGAAGTTCACTCAACATTTATTTCTCACAACGAAAATTATAAGGTTGTTTCAAATAGTGAAATTGAAGATTATGTAAAGAATAAAGAGTTGAAAAAAGATGATTTTAATTCAAAAGAATCAACCCTAAATACTATCAATGGCAACATACAAAAGGATAACATTGTAGAAAAAAATAAAATTGATGATACTTTAAAATCTATCAAAGATATGACTAATTTGAAAGATTTTAGTTTAGATAACAACTCTTTGCAAGATAATGACAAAACACAAGAATCTTTTGCTTCATCGGATATTGAGAACAACCCACTTAACTTTTTTATAGAAAAAAAAGAGCAACAAGTTATGAGTGGGGATATTTTATACAACATTGTTGGAACACTGTTTAGTACATATTTGATTATTGAAATGGGGGATATGTGCTATATTATAGACGAACACGCTGGACACGAAAGAGTGCTTTATGACAAGTTCGTCAAACAGTTTGAAGAACGCAAAATCATCACACAAGATTTGCTTGTTCCATATGTTTTTGAAGTTAATCCTATTGAAAAAAATCTTATTGAAGACAATCTTGACGTTTACAAGGAATTAGGGTTTGCAATTGAACCTTTTGGTGGCAATTCCTACAAGATAAATAGTTTTCCACACCTTTTGTCTGGAATTAATTTTGATATGTTTATATCATCTTGTTTGCATGATACATCAAAAATTTCCAAGAACAACGATGCAATAAAAGACAAACTTGCACGTCATGCTTGTCGTTCGGCGGTAAAAGCAGGCAATAGATTGAGTGATGAAGAAATAAAAATTCTTATTGCCCAACTTATGAAAAGGGATAGAATTCTTCTTTGCCCACATGGTAGACCTGTGTGCGTAAAATTGTCCAAATCTGAAATAGAAAAAATGTTTAAAAGGATTGTCTAACGGTGGAAAAGATTCTTATTATCACAGGGGCTACTGCGACAGGGAAGACCGCTTTTGCGATAGAATGTGCAAAACTTTTAAATGGGGAAATAATATCCTGCGATTCAATGCAAATATATCGCAATTTAGATATAGGAACAGCAAAACCAACTTTGGCGGAGCAACAATCAGTTCCACATTATCTTATAAATGTTGTAGACGCGAACAAAGAATTTAGTGTTCAACAATTTGTTAATCTTGCTCAAGAAAAAATAACAGATATAATTTCTCGTGGCAAACTTCCTATAATTGTTGGCGGAACAGGCCTATACATTAGGGCATTAATATATCCTTACTCCTTTTGTTCTTCTCAAAAGAACGAACAAGTACGAGAAAAATTAAACGATATTTTAAATAAAAAGGGTGCAACCTATCTTTATTCAATGTTAAAAGAAGTAGACAATGATTCGGCTATGAAAATTCACCCAAATGACACAAAAAAGGTTATGCGTGCTCTTGAGATTTTTGAAACAACAGGTGTGCCAAAAAGCAAACAAAATGTGGGAGAAGATAGCCCACGATATGATTACGAAATGATTGCACTTACTATGCCAAGAGAAATTTTGTATGAGAGAATAAACAACAGGGTAGACTTGATGTTTGAAATGGGACTAGAAAATGAAATTTCAACATTGCTTAAAGCAGGCAAAGTAAGTAGAAATTCTCAATCAATGAGTGCAATTGGATATAAAGAGTTTTTTGATTATTTTGACAAGAAAATTACACTTGACGAAGTAAAACAACTTATAAAACAACATTCAAGAAATTATGCCAAACGACAAGAAACATTCATTCGTGGTTTCAAAGATGCTCATTGGTTTGATGACAAATCAAAGGCACTAGAATATATAAAAGAAAAATTTACATAGGTTTTTATTAATTTTAAATTAAATTTAGCATTTAACTATTGAATTTTTTTATAATTTATTTATAATGTAAAAGGTAAAAATTAAAGGGAAAGAAGAAAATGATTATTGATGATAGAATATTACAAGCAGAAAAAGAATTGGAGCCAATTTTTAAGAAAGCAGAAGATGTGGCTCTTAAAAACACAAATAAAATTTTAAATGCTTTTAGAAAAAACAGAATTTCCGCCAATCATTTCTATGGCTCAACAGGGTATGGGTTTGATGATTTGGGAAGAGAAAAACTTATGAGAGTTTTTGCAGATAGTTTTGGGGCAGAAGAAGCCATTGTTTCACAAGCAATTTCATGTGGGACAGAAGCCTTGACAACTGTTTTGTATGGACTTTTGCGTCCAGGCGACAAAATGCTTACTTTGACAGGAAAACCATATGATACTTTGGACGAAACAATTTTTGGATTGAAAGATGGCTCTGACAATGGTAGTTTGAAAGATTTTGGTGTCAAGTACGAAGCAATTGAACTTATTGACGGTAAATTTGATGAAAAAACAATTTTGGAAAAAGTAAAAGAAAATCCAAAAATGATTTATATCCAACGTTCTTGTGGTTATTTGCTTAGAAAAGCAATAAGAATAGATGATTTGGCTGATATTATTGCAAAAATTAGAAAAGTCAATACAACAAGCATAATAATGGTAGACAATTGTTATTGCGAGTTTGTTGAAGAAAAAGAGCCAACAGAAGTCGGGGCAGATGTTACAGCGGGTTCACTTATCAAAAACCCAGGCGGTGGACTTGTTTCAAATGGTGGATATATTGCAGGGAAAAAGAAATATATTGATGTGATTGCAGGTAGATTTACATCTCCATCAATAAAGACGGAAGTTGGGTCTTTTGAAGGCGGTTATCGTCTTGTTTATCAAGGACTCTTTATGTCGCCACACACAGTATTGCAAGCAAAAAAAGGTTCTATGCTTATAGGACGTGTGATGAAAAATCTTGGATACAAACTTGTAGATGATAGCGACACTATGGCGGATATTGTAAGAAGTGTTTATTTTGAAGATAAAGATGATTTGGTCTCATTTTGTGGGTCTGTTCAACATTTTTCACCTGTTGATAGTTATGTAACTCCAATTCCAGCCCCAATGGCAGGGTATACTCACGATGTCGTTATGGCTGCTGGTTGTTTTGTACAAGGTAGTACAATTGAACTCAGTTGCGATAGCCCACTTACAGTGCCATATGTCCTTTATATTCAAGGTGGTTTGACATACGAACACGTAAAACTCGCTGTAAATGATTATTTACAAAATAGAAAAAATTAAA
>CAZLYY010000009.1:0-18153 GCA_964563895.1 uncultured Christensenella sp.
TTTATATAGACTAACAAGTCGGCAACACCTTGGATAATTATTTTTGCGTTATTTTTTCCTCCAAAGATTTCGTTGTAAGGGATATAACTAATAAAAGGAAATTCCTTTTTTTGCAAAGAAATATTGCCCAAAGATTTTATACTTTTAATGCAATTGATTATCTTTTTTTTGCTTACAAATTTCCCTTCTTTATCCCCTTGCACAACTTTATTTAAAATTATATCAATGTCTTTTTCGTTATAATCTTTTGTGTAATCAATTTGTTCAAGCGCCTTGTGATACAAAGTTCCTATTTTTGCATAATCATATCTTTCAAATTTTGGTTCAAAAACGGACAAATTTTTTGGTTCAAAATTGAAACTTTCAAGACTTTCACTATGTTCCAAAAGCAAACTTGATACACTGTTTTTTAAAGCAATATTTTGTGGACTATCAAAAGCAAAATTGATAATTTTATTTAAAGCACTATATTGTTCCTTGTCATAATTTTCAACTTCTGGGTAGGTACTTTTTGCATTGTCTAAAACAAAATCGTCATCGCAATAAACATTAAAAATTGCTTCACCGCTATTTAGTTTCAATTTTATATTCTTTTTATTTTGAGTTATTCCAACAAAATCGTTGTAAGACAATCCCCCTAAAATCCACGTCAAATAGTTGTTTACGCCACGAGCATCTTCGCTATTCTTTATATATCTAACATTTTCCAGATTGCCACTTGCAATAACAAAAAGGTGATTTTTTGCTCTTGTTAAAGCGACATAAAGCAATCTCATTTCTTCCGCCCTTTCGCTTCGCTTTTTCTTTATCAAAATGCAACTTCTTGACAAATTAGGACTTTTTTTGTTTTGAGAAAGGTCAAAAGTTTCCATACCAAGTCCCATATCTTTATCTAGTAAAATTTTTGACACAAATGTCATATTGGAAAAGTCATTGCCACAACCGACAAGAAAAACAATTGGATATTCCAAACCTTTGCTAGCGTGAATAGTGCTTAATTTCACCGCACTAACGCCACCGACATAAGACGATTTAAACTTGTTGTCTATTGCATAATTTTTGACAAAATCAAGAAAGCCAACCAAGTCATAGCCAAACTCCTTGCTGTTTGTGGAAAGGACAAAATCTCTAACCAATTTTTCCCTACTTGAACCATTTGGCAAACTTAAAAGGTAATTAAAATAATCAAATTTTTCGCATATTTCGTTTAGGAACTCAAATATTGAAAGATAATTTATTTTGTTTGACATCTCTTTTATAGAATCAAAAAATTGAGATAATTTTGTTGCAAGTTCTTTATTTTTTCCTTCCAAAACATATCTTTTGACACTTTCATAAAAGAATTCTTCATCACTAAATTCATCACGAATTTCCCACAACTCATCAAAAGAAAAATTGTAAAAAGGGCCACTAAGCAAGGTTGACAAACTTTCATCATCGTGAAAATTGTTGATAATTTTTAAAAGAGCAAGCAATTGAACAACATCTTTATTTGAGTACATTGAATCTATCAAATTTGTTTCTATAGGCACTCTATATTCCAACAAAACTTTTGCAATTTTTTTGATATATCCATTGTCCCTACATAATATTGCAATATCACAAAAATCAATTTTCTTTTCGCATTTTTCCTTTGCATCATAATACTTTTGCCCAATCAAATTGAGTATTTTTTTTGCGATTATTATTGCTTCTTTTCTATCCGTTGTCATTGCGTTTTTATAGTCATTTTTGTCATTTAATACGCTATAAACTTTGTCATAGGTTGCAATTTCTTCTTCCTTTTTTGTATCAATCAAATCAACTTCTACAATAGGTTCGTTGGAACAAACCTTGTATTCCGCTCTTCCCTTTAAATCGCTATCTTTTTGATAATCAACTCCGCCAAAATCTTTTGACATACACTTATCAAATATTTTGTTTACAAATTCTAGTATTATTGAATTGCTTCTAAAATTTTCGTTTAAATTTACAAGTGTGCCTTTGTTGTCCGCACTATAAGAAATTGCTTTTTCAACAAAAATATCTGGGGTACTGTTTCTAAACCCATAAATACTTTGTTTGATATCCCCTACCATAACCAACTTTGATTTTTGAGATAAAATGGACAAAATTTGCTCTTGAACGCTATTTATATCTTGATATTCATCAACAAAAATATAATCAAAATTAAATGATGAAAGAATATCTCTATTTTTAAGGAGCAATAAAAAATTGCTTTCCAAATCATTGAAATCTAGTCCGTTTTTGCGAGTTTTTAATAAATTGTATTCCTTTAAATATTTTTGAGTTACTTCCAAAAACTTTTTCAAGAATTGACAAGTGTTTGCCAAATCAGATTTCAATTCATCACTAGATTTATCTATACAAACAAACTTTTTTATATCATCAATTCTTTCTTTTATATCCGTCCAAACAATTTTAAATTCGTCTTTATACAACTTGTCATCATCTGTAAGTTTAACCTTTCTTAAATCAGCCAAAACAACATTTTTTATCGTCTCCCTATTTGATAAAAAATCACTTTTTATATTTATCAAACTTATATCTTCGCAAGTTTTATCCAAAATTTGACCATATGTTTGTGCATTTGCTTGATAGGCTCTAACACTTTCTTCTTTCAACTCGTTTTGCAAAAAACGACAATTCTTACACATATATTCGTTTAAAAACAAGCAAGCAGGGTTCGTTTTTAAATCTAAATTTAAAGTTGACAAAGCAATCTCGTCAACAAATTGATTTTCATCTTTAACACTTTTTAAAAATTCGCTAAAAGATAAAATTTCATTTTTTAAGCCGTCATAACTTCTTCCATTTGAAAAAATTTGACTTAACTTATCAAATTCTTCATCACCTGACTTTGAATAAATTTGTATAGTTTTTTCAAGTGCTTTTATCTTTAAAAATTTTGAATCAGTGTCCGACAAAACGATAAAATTGGGTTTAATATCCAAAGCGAAAAAATTGCGTCTAATTGATTTTGAACAAAAGCCGTGTAAAGTGGAAATATCACAACTTGACAATTTATCAAGTTGAGCACGAATATTTTTATTGTTTTTTGCTTCTTCCTTTAACTTGTCTTTCAAACGAATTTTCATCTCGCTACTAGCACTTTCGGTAAAAGTTATAACAAGCAACTTGTCAAGTGTTCCGCCACCCAACAAATAACGATAAATTTTTTCTATAATAGTTGCTGTTTTGCCACTACCGGCAGATGCAGAAACAAGCAAATTTTTGCTTTCGTCATTCAAAATCTTATTTTGGTCTAAAGTAAATTCCATATTTTATCCTTCAAAATTTTCTTTTTCAACTTTTATTTTTGGGTTTCGCTTGTAATTCCCACAATTTTTATCAAAACGACAAACCCCTTCATATTGACAATATTTGCAAGCATCAAACGAGCCTAAAACAAGTGGCGATGGTGTAATTTCACCTGTCAAAATATCATCTATTGCCTTGCTAATCAAATTGATTGCATAATTTGAAAAGTTGTCAAAATCTTCCTTGGTAGACAATTTGGAATATCCGCTATAATCAAGCCCGTCTTTCCCCTTTAACTTGACTTCAATCAAATCACTTATCCTATTTTGTTCCAAATCTTTATCACTAGAAACAATCACATCATCATCGGCAATAGTACTTCCCCGCATTCTATAACTATCATAAAAACTTTTTTTATCATCAACAAATGTGGACTTTATTGGGAAATAATATCCGCCCGCACAAGGCATATTGAGAGATTTTTCAACAACCTTTTTGTATGCATCAAGTTGCACCTTTTTGCCAAAAAAAAGTTCCGTAAGAGAAGAATCAACATCTCCCGTTTTGTAGTCAATTATTCTAAAATATTTTTTATTTTCATCAAGTTTCAAGATGTCAATTCTATCCACTTGCCCAACAAGATTGATTTTTTTGTCATCTTTATAAAAAGCCAACGACTTTATTTTTTTGCTTTCGTCAAAACGTTGTTCAAAATATGTTGGAACAAACTTACTTTTTTGAGCGCCATAATTCAAAACAAGAGCAAATCTTATTGCTTCCTTTTTAAGATTTCTAATCAAGGTTTTGTTGCGAGAATTTTTTGTTAAAGCCTTGTATTTGTCTTGTTCCAAAATTTCTTCAAATATCTTGCTTGCAATATCCTTCAAAGCATTTTCTTCTATTGGTAAAGAATTGTTGCTTAACAATTTGTATGCCAAGTCGTGCATAATAAGTCCAACATTCAAGGCATCAAAATCGCCTTGTTGCTTATCTCTCAATTTCAAAGCATATCTTACAAAGTGCAAAAAAGGACAAGTCATAAAACTTTCAATTTGAGAAACACTCACCGTCTTGTTTTTAAAAAAGAATTTGTTTTTAACTAAAATCTTATTTTTAAACTCAAAATTATTTAAAAATTGTTTGTCTTTATTTAGTGCCTTAAACAATGTACTCAAATTTGTATTTGTTTTTTGTTGTCCATCAAACACTTCCCTTATCTCTTGTGTGAGATTGGATTGTGCGACTTTTTTACAATTGTTTTTTTGCAAAAAGTCAATTGAGTGCATTGTCAAAATTGGTAAATTTTCAAATTTAACACCCTTTTCAACTACAAACATTTTTGAAATATCTTCATATATTTTTGATTTAAACCCATTTTCGTAGTTATAACTTAAAAAAAGGTTGTTGTTTGTATTCAAAATAAGTTCAAACGCTTTAAATCTTTCTTTTTTGTTTATATCCATTATGCTTGGTTCTAGTTTGTATCTTTCACTAAGCATATCTATATCTTTGTCAAGAATTATCCCCGTATCACTTGCCCTTTTTGGGAAATCATCTTCGTCCATAGCCAAAATGAACATATTGTTTTTTCTTTCAAAAAAACTTGTGCTTGCATCACCTACAAAAACGGTGTTTATAGATAATGGTGTAGTGGAAAGTTTGACTTGTGTTATCCCACTCATAAGGGTTGTAAAAAATGTATTTAAATCGCAACTTTCATCACCAAGCGAAATTGATATGTTTTCAAAAAGTTCCAACATTTTGTCATAATATTGTTCAAAAAGTTTTGCTTGCTTTATATCTGTTTTTGCCAAATCTATAGTTATCTTGTCTAACCTGTTTTTTATATCAAAATCTTCAAAAAGTTTTGTAAAACTTTCTATGTAGTTTTGGAAAGTTACAGCCAAATAGATATTATCCTTAAAATTAGACGTCTTTTCAAATAACAATTTACGAACCTTGTCAAAATTTTCATAAAATTTATTTTTTTCTTGATTGCTTGTTTTTATCTCATAAAAATCTGTCAAATTGTAAAAAAGTGCATAATCTTCATAATCATCTATCCAAGACTTGTCAATATCCACCAAAGGATTTTTTAGAAATTGAAGAGTTGATAAAATAGAAAAATTGTCTAGCAACATATCCACTGCATTCTTTAAAAATCTACAAAGCACGCTATTTTTGTAATCTTCTTGTGTGTCTAAAAAATATGCAAAGCCATATTTATCAAAAACATTTTTAACTTCACTACTTTTTTCTTGCAAATTTGGGATTGCAACGTTGATTTGTTCCAAACTTTCCCCCATAAAGACAAGTTGTTTTATTTTTGAAGCACAAAAGATAAGTTCTTCTTCAAAATTTGCACCTTCGAAAAGTTGGACATTGCTGTTTGCAACCTTTAATGTACTTGGGGAAAAATTGAACAAATTGTCTTGCAAAAATTTGATTTGATTTTTGTTGTTCTCTTTGCATTCAAAAGAATTATATGGGGTTAAAATAGGTAAAATATGAGATAAAAATTTTTCATTGTAAATATGCATATTTTCCTTGTCCGTCATACAAATACCAATGTTGAATTCATACGACACACGCGACAATATGGATACAATTTCGTATCCTTGAAAAGTAAAACCATCAAAATCGGCAACATAAAAAATCTTGTTTTTTGCAAAATTTTTTACGTTATCATCACAAAAAAGGTTTAACCTGTCCATACTATCAAGCAAATTCTTTTGTTGCAAAGATGTTTGATAAGCCTTGTACAAAAGTGCTATGTCGTGCAATTTGTTTTTTAAAAGTTCGTCATTTGCAACAACTTCCACGTCATCAAAATTTACTTTGCAACTCTTGAATTGTGCTATCGTCCCATAAATTTCATTTGCAAGGTCGCTATCTTGATTTTTATTGAAGCATAAAAGTTTATCCTTGTTTTCTTTCAACAATTTTTGCAAAAGCATACAACTTGTTGTTTTTGATATGACCGGTTTATCTTTGAAAATTTTGTTTGCCAAACGAGATAACGTAAGCACTTCAACATTTGTAGTACTAGATATATTGAATGTTTCAAAGATTTGTTTCTCCATAAGGACACTCATTCTATCTGGCACAATAAATATATGGCAAATTGCATTGTCATTTGTCCAATCATCACCAAACTTTGCCATATTTTGACGAAGTTTGTTTATCAAGGCCACTCTTGAATCAAAACTAGTTTTTCCAAAAAAAACATTTTTCATATCTT
The DNA here is from genome assembly GCA_964563895.1 of uncultured Christensenella sp. Lineage (GTDB taxonomy): Bacteria > Bacillota > Clostridia > Christensenellales > UBA1242 > UBA7862. The sequence continues at coordinate 6,503 of CAZLYY010000009.1, forward strand.
AAATATAGCAAATTTTATTAACTTTTTCAACTTATATTAATTGCTTTTTGCTAACTTGTTTTTATTTGTATCCATAAAAAGTTTAACCAAAAAACAAATTTGTTTTTGTTGTGTTTCCACTTTTTTTGACAAGGCTTTATTCATAACAATCTCCTTTTTCAAATTTATTTCCGTTTCGTGAAGTTCTTTTAGGGTTTGAGTGAAATTAGACTTTGCTTGTTCGCACTCAAATTTTAATTCTTGGGACACATTTTGAATTGCACTTTTTTTGATTATTTTTACCAAACCCAAAAACAACGAATTTATTTCCTTGTCCCCTATCCTATTTGAAAATTTTTCCTTTGCTTTTGCAAAATCAATTATATTTTCCACGTCTAACTCCCTTGATATCAAAATTATTGTCAACTAAAAAAGAATTAAACAAGTTTTTTAAAATTTCACATATATATAAATAAATGGAGAAAAATTGAATAAAATTTTACATATTCACACTCTTTTTGATTGTTTAATTAAAGGTGAAAATATTGAAAACTATATAAAAAAGGGGCAACTTTATGCCTTTTCCTTTTCAAACGACTATGTTGTTTTGACAATTTATCCTTTTGAATATGGAGAAAAGTTTGATATAGTTGTTGATTTTAAAAATTTAAAAATTTATTGCGAAAATGCTTCGCTAAAACTTATTGACTTTCAAGACAACGAATTTTTGATAACAATATCCTATCCTTGTTTTTCTTTGCCAAAAGCATATTCCCTAAACTACAAAAAGTTATCTTTTGGTGGTTTGCACGAAATTATATACTCTTCTCACGACACATTTTTATTGTGTCTAAAAAACGATTGCGACAAATTGATTTTAGAGAACAACAATTTTGTTGGAAAAATGTCTTTTCGCGCCTTGCAAAACCATTTGCTCTTTTATGCAAAAACAGAAAAAAATACCTATTTATTTGGACAAATTGATTATGAAAATAAGGAATACAAAAAGGTCGTTTTTCAAGAGTTTAATATTTTTGAAGAAAAACAAAACAATATAACACTTATCAAAAACCTTTGCGATTTTGGTCATCACTCAATTAAATATACTTTTAATTTGAAAGATTTTTCTACAAAAAAACAATTGGTAGCGGATAATGATTTGCAAATTGCAACAAAAAAGGAAATTGTCCCATATGCATTTGTAGATGCAATAAAGGTTGAAGATTTTGACCTTGCACGCAAATATCTAACGGAAGAATTATCAAACAAATTAGACGACTTGCACCTTAAATCTTTTTTTGGAAAATTTATTGATATGTTTCAAAACATAAAAAAAGATGCAAGCTCAAATGAAATTGCACTTTTTTATAAAAATAAAGATATCTATCAAGCAAAAATATATTGTTTTGACTACATTGACAATAAAATATCCAATATTTGCGAAAAATAACTTAAAAATGTTGTAAAAAAATAAAAAATATTTTACAATTGAATTTGTGAAAAACACATAAAGGGGAAAAAATGTATCTTGAATATTATATAATGGGAATTATTCTTCTCCCAGGGCTGATTTTTGCAATATATGCTCAATCCAAAGTTACAAAAACCTATGGCGAATACAGGTCTGTACATGCAAAATCGGGAGTAAAAGCAAGTGATTTTGTAAGGCAATTATTATCATCTAGCGGAATGAGTGAGATTGAAGTCAAGCAAATCAATGGGCAACTTACCGACCACTTTAATCCATCAAAAAAAGAAATTTGTTTATCCGAAGATGTGTACAATTCTTCTAGCATATCCGCACTTGGTGTTGCTTGCCACGAGTTTGGACACGCACTTCAAAAAAAAGATAAATATGTTCCTTATCAAATTAGACGAGTACTCATACCTATCACAAATTTTGTAAGCAATCTTCTTTGGCCACTTGTCATTATTGGACTTATCTTTAATTTTGCAGTGGAAGGTGGTGGGTTTATTGGTGAAATGTTTTTGTGGTCTGGGGTTGTTGTTTTTGGACTTGCAGTCGTTGTAAATCTTGCTACACTACCTGTTGAATACAATGCTTCAAGGCGTGCATTAAAAATATTGTCCACAACTGGGACACTTGATGAAGAAGAACTTGACGAAACAAAAGAAGTGCTAAATGCAGCAGCACTCACCTATGTGGCAGCCTTGCTTGTATCAATTCTAAACTTTCTTCGTTTTATTCTTGTAGTCGCAAAAGCCACAAAACGAGATTAAAATATTTTAAAATCATTTTATAAAAATTGTATAAAAAACAATAGAAGTTTTATATAAAACATCAATTAAAAGTTGCAAAAAAGGAGTTATACTAAAAAGTATCACTCCTTTTTTATATTTAAACTATTTAGTTAAACAAATTTGATAAATATTTTACAACTTTGCCATTTTGTCAAGATATGCTTTGTATTTTTTATATTGAGAGTCGGCAATAGCAAGATTTTCAATAACTTCTTTATCTTTTTTGCTCATTTCCTTTGGCATTTCTACCCTAACAGTTACAAGCAAATCGCCATAGCCATCTCGTTGCAAAATCTTTACACCTTTGTTCTTTATCTTGAATATTGTGTTTGGTTGTGTCAATGCTGGGATTGTCAAATCATAAGTGCCATCTGCCAAAGGAATTGTAACCTTTCCGCCCAAATATGCTGTTGTAAAAGGAATAGGCAATTCCAAATGCAAATCAAAACCTTCTCTTGTAAGAATAGGGTGTTGCGCAACTGTTACATTGATGATAAGGTCTCCATTTGGGCCACCTTTTCTACTTGCATTGCCCTTTCCACGCATAGTTATTATTTGTCCATCATTGATACCCGCTGGGATATCAACGGAAATATCTTGACTAGATTTTATAACTCCCTTACCGCCACATTCGCCACATTTTGTTTTTATAATTTTTCCTGTTGCATTGCAAGTTTTACAAGGAGATACAGTAGACATTCTGCCAAAAAGAGTGTTTTGAGTGATATTCACTTGCCCTGTCCCTTGACAATCTGGACACGTTGAATATTCCTTGCCATCTTTTGCGCCTGTCCCACGACAAGCAGAACACTTGTCTGTTTTCATCACCTTAAAAGTCTTTTTGCAACCAAAAACCGCTTCTTTAAAACTTAAATTCAAGTCAACTTCAATATCTTCCCCAGGAGCAACTGATGCTTGACGTCTTGAAGAACCACCGCCAAACGAAGAAAATATATCAAATATATCTTCAAAGCCACCAAAGTTGCCACTGAAATTGCCATTTGAAAACCCGCCTGAAAATCCACCGTTTCCACCAAAAAAGTCGTTTGGATTGGCTGAGCCAAATTGGTCATAGTTTGCCCTTTTGTTTGGGTCGCTCAAAGTTTCATATGCTTCGTTTATTTCCTTAAACTTTGTTGCACATTCATCGTCATTTGGGTGTAAATCAGGGTGATATTGTTTTGCAAGTTTTCGGTATGCCGACTTTATTTCGTCTTGACTGGCGGACTTGTCTACCCCTAATACTTTATAAAAATCTTTGTTGTTATTTGGCATTTTGCCCTTCCTTTTAACGAAATTTTAGTCAACTTAAATTACTTCTTGTCTTTGTCGTCAATAATTATTTCATCATCGCCGTCTTTCTTGTCGTCTTTCTTTGCTTCGCTGTTCTTTTGCGCTTCTCTTTCCTTTGACGCTTCAACATAAAGTTTTGAAATAACACTGCTAGAAGTTGATGTCAAATCTTCAAGTGCTTTCTTTATTTGTTCAACATCATCTGTTTCAATGTCTTTTTTGCATTTTTCAATGGCATTTGTAAGGCTTGTTTTTTCTTCTTCGCTCAACTTTTCGCCATTTTCTTTAAGCAATTTTTCAAGACTATTTATCATATTTTCAGCATTATTTTTTTGCTCAAAAAGTTCCTTCTTTTTCTTATCTTCATCAGCAAATTTTTCTGCTTCTTTTACAGCTTCGTCAATATCTTTTTCGCTCAAATTTGAAGAAGATGTAATTGTAATGCTTTGTTCCTTGTTTGTCCCCAAATCTTTTGCGGATACGTGGACAATGCCGTTTGCGTCTATATCAAATGTAACTTCAATTTGTGGAATTCCCCTTGGTGCAGGTGGAATATCCGTCAAACTAAATCTTCCAAGAGTTTTGTTGTCTTTTGCAAACTCTCTTTCTCCTTGCAAAACGTGAATGTCAACCCCTGGTTGATTATCTGTTGCAGTTGAGAAAATTTGAGATTTCTTTGTAGGAATTGTTGTATTTCTTTCAATAAGTTTTGTAAATATTCCGCCCAAAGTTTCAATTCCCAAAGAAAGTGGTGTAACATCAAGCAACAAGACGTCTTTTACATCTCCTGCAAGAACACCGCCTTGAATGGCAGCACCCATAGCAACACATTCATCTGGGTTGATACCTTTAAATGGGTCTTTTCCTGTTATCTTCTTTACTTCATCAACAACTGCTGGAATACGAGTTGAACCACCAACCAAAATAACTTTGTCTATTTGGTCAAGGCTCAATTTGCTATCCTTCAATGCTCTTGTAACTGCTTGAGATGTTTTTTCAACCAAGTCGGAAGTTATAGAATTGAATTTTGCTCTTGTCAAATCATATTCAAAGTGCTTTGGTCCTGTTGCATCTGCTGTAATAAATGGCAAATTGATTGTTGTTTTCATAACACTTGACAAGTCAATTTTTGCCTTTTCACTTGCTTCTTTAATTCTTTGCATAGCAAGTTTATCTTTTGACAAATCAATGCCTTCTTTGTTTTTGAATTCGCTTACAATAAGGTCCATAATTCTCTTATCAAAGTCATCACCACCAAGTCTATTGTCCCCTGCTGTTGCAATAACTTCAAAAACACCATCACCAATTTCAAGAATACTTACATCAAATGTTCCGCCACCCAAATCGTAAACCAAAATCTTTTGATTTTTGTCTTCTGCTTTATTCAAGCCATAAGCAAGTGATGCTGCCGTAGGTTCGTTGATAATACGAAGAACATCAAGTCCTGCAATTTTGCCTGCGTCTTTTGTTGCTTGTCTTTGGCTATCCGTAAAGTATGCTGGCACTGTGATAACTGCTTGTGTAACTTTTGTACCAAGATAACTTTCTGCATCTTGTTTAAGTTTTTGCAAAATCATAGCGGAAATTTCTTGTGGGGAATATTCCTTCCCTTCAATTTTTACTCTATAATTGCTACCCATTTCCCTTTTTATTGAAATGATTGTGTTGTCTGGGTTTGCAACTGCTTGACGTTTTGCAACTTGCCCAACAAGTCTTTCTCCTTTAGAAAAAGCGACAACCGAAGGAGTTGTACGTTCGCCTTCCGCATTTGGAATGACGACTGGTGTGTTCCCCTCCATAACTGCCACACATGAATTTGTTGTTCCTAAATCTATACCTATTACTTTTGACATTATTTTATTCTCCTTTTTTTATTAGTCTAAGTATTTTTTAATCAAATTTTGTTTTTATAAGTTTCATTCTTATTTTCTATCTTGTTGTATACAAACATCAAATTTATTTTTTATAACTCTATTTTGCTACAACAACTTGGCTAAATTTTATAACCTTATCACCAAATGTATATCCTGCTTCAATCTCTTCAACAATCACACCTGCTTTGTGTTTTGCATCTGAGATGGACAACACTGCATTATGATAATTTGGGTCAAACTTTTTGCCTATGCAATCTATTTTTTCCACACCAAGTTTCTTAAGTGCTTCCAAAATACCTTTTTCTATCATATTGACACCCAACAAAGTATCTTTGTCTTTTATAGACTTTTTTGCCTTTTTAAAGGTATCAAGTGTTGGTAGAATTGTTTCCAAAGCCTTTGTTATGCCATCATTTTTTGCATTTTCAACATCTTGTCTGCTCCGCTTGCGATAATTTTCAAGGTCTCGCTCCAAATCTTTGTAGTCGTTTATTACTTTTGCCATTTGAAGTTTTATCCCATCATACTCCGCTTGCGACAATGTAACTTGTTTTATTTCTTCCTTGGTTTCATTGCTTGTTTCTTTTTTTTCATCTTTTGATTGAACATTTTCGGCTTCTTTTGGTTCTTTATCTTTTAAGTCTTTCTCATTCTTCTTTTTTTCTTCCATTCTTTCCCCCCTGACTTAAATTTTTAATTTCATCGCTTACAATTTTTAGAACACTTGCAACACTTGCATAATCAATTCTATCTGGGCCTATAACTCCAACTGTTGCAATTTTCTGTCCATCATAAACAATAGGTGCTTTAATGACCGCACACGAACTAAGTTCGCTTTTTCCAGTTTCATCTCCAATGTCAATTGTTATATCATCTCCCGTTTCCATAACATCAAGCAAATTATTGTCATCTTCCAAGATTTCCAAAATATCCTTTGCTTTGTCAATAGATTTCAAATCTGGACTGTTTAGCAATTTTGTTACACCTTGCACACTGCTTTTGGTCTTTTTGTAATAAACATCAAGGACTTGTAATACAAGTTTAAAAACATCTTCATATTGACTCATTGTTTGCTTGATAGTTTTGTTAAAATCACTCATATTTTGCATCAAAAAGCCAATAGTTTTGCCAACAAAGATATTGTTAAAAACATTGCTTGCCGTATCACAATCTTGTTTTGTTATATTATCTTTACTTGCAATTGTGCTAGACATTGCCCCAATGTTTGTTTCAATCAAAACAAGTACTTGCCCTTTGAGTAAAAACACAACTCTTATGTCTTGAACAACCAAATTTTCAAACCCATCAAACATAAAGACAGTTGGATAATTTGTTGCGCCCAAAACCGCATTTGATATTGAATCTACAATTTCACTCAAGTTGCCTGTACGAGCATAAAGGTCATTTCTAATTTTCTTGAGATTTTTTTCATCACATTGAGTTTCCTTTAATGTTTCGTCTACAAAGAAACGATATCCTTTTGAAGTTGGAACTCTTCCGCTAGAAGTATGAAGTTGTTTTAAATATCCCATTGCTTCCAAAGCATTAAGTTCGTTTCTAATTGTTGCAGTAGATAAATCGTGCAAAGTACTTTGTTTGACTAGCAAACTTGTTATAGGACTAGCAACCTTTATATAATTGTCAATTGCATTGTATAACAATTTTTTCTTTCTGCTAGACAACTCATCGTTCACATTTTGCCCCCTTTTAGCACTCTTAATTTTATATTGTTAGCACTCGCTTCTCCACAGTGCTAATAATATTATATGCAACAAAATATCAATGTCAACTATTTTTTTTAATATTTTTTTAAATTTTTTTTAATTTTTTGTCAAAAAAAATGACAGTCATAGATACAACAATTTTTCAATTATTTTTGCTATAACTGCCACATAAAAATATTCAATTTTTCTTATTATTTTTTCTTTTTTCTTATCTCTGCAATCTTTTCCGCTGCTTGTTTGTCAATAAGTTCAATTCCATTTTCTTCTGCTATTTTTGCAATTTGCAAAAGTGCTGCTTTCATAAAAGGACGAGGAATTTTTACATACATTTCGCAAGCCTCTTTTGTAAACTTGACATTTGTATCAAGTCTATTTGCACAATACATAACACTTTCCACACTTCCGGCATTGCTATCTGCAATATCTTCTGGAGTAGGCAAAAAGCCTTTAAACTTTTTATACCAAAATGTTTTGCTATCGTGATAACCATAATCAACGGGCACATTTGGGAAAGATGTTCTTTTCAAGCCATTTTTTAAATTGTTTGCATATTTTTCTTCCATTAAAATATTGTCAATTCTCAAAATAAAATGGCACCCAAATTTTGATGTTATCCCATTAAAATCTTTGTAAGGTGGTTCAACCCCTTCCAACTCGCCAATATGTTTTTTGCTTTCAAAAGCATTTTCCAAACTTTCGTCCCAAGTGCATTCAATCACTTGATATGCTTCGTCAACAATAAGTGGACGTTCCCCTTCTGCCTGCCCTTTTACAAGAGTAAAAATACAATCTTTCATTTTTTCTTGAGGCGTTTTGCCTGGAAAACCAAGCCTTACCGCTTCCTTGAAATATTTTCTATCATCTTTTATAAAGTTCAATGCGCACTTGCCATTTCTCAAAATGTTTTGTGCTGTGTTTGAAGAATTCCTACATTCCAAAAGCATTGCATATCTATCCTTTCCTGCAATGTAATATGGAAAAACAAGCGAATAACTCCCAATATTTGTTGTCCCATCTTCACACAAAGTAGAAATTTCTACCGTTGGCATAGGATAAAACAAATTGTTTTGATAAAAATTATCAACAATATTTACTTTTTTAAATTTTGGCATTTTTATACTCCTTATTTAAACATTTCTTAATCATTCTTGTCATTAACAAAATTAATAATCACTTTTTTAATTTATCACACAAAAAAGTTTTATATTAATTTTTTATGTAATTTTAATATAATAATATAATAACATATTAAAATTTTATTCAACCTTAACAAAAAATTTTGCCGTTACTCCACTATACAATTTAGCAGTAACTTCATACACTCCAACAGATTTTATTGGATTGTCAAGCACAATCTTCTTTTTGTCAACTTCATATCCCGCATTTTGCAAACTTTCCGAAATTTCCTTGCTTGTAACCGCACCAAAAAGTTTGCCATTGTCCCCCAACCTTGCTTTTACAACAAAAGTTTGTTTGTTTAACTTTTTGCAAAGTTCTTCTGCAAATTGTTTTTCAAGCATTTTTGTGCGTTCTTGGCTCGCAAGTTGTGCTTGCTTTTCGCTCACAACGGCCTTATCCGCTTGTTTTGCAAGTCCTTTTTTCAAAAGAAAATTTTTTGCATATCCATCACTTATGTCTACTATATCGCCTTTTTTACCGCTACCTTTTACGTCTTGCAATAATAAAACTTTCATATTTTAGCCCCCTATGTTTCACAATAATTATACCTTTTTTCTAAATATCGTCAAAGAAATTGTGTAAGTTTAGTCTAAATTTGATAAATTTGGCAACAATTTTTTAAAAAAAGGAGTAAAAAATGGATTTAAGATGTAGAAAAACAATATGCAAATACAACAACAATTTGACTTGCACTGCAAAGAAAATTGATATTTCTCAAAAAAGAGATTGCAAAATGTTTGAAAAGGACAAGGGGAAAGATGAAATTGATTTTAGCAATGCAATATTTAGTGATAATCAACCCAAAATAGCAGATTACAAGCATATGAAGGATATGTGTTTAAGTTGTCAAGCAAGGTGTTTGTTCAATCACGAAGGTAGATGTGTGTCCAATGGCATAACAGTCAATGGAGCGACAACAAAAGAACCAAAATGTATAACATTTATGAAGCCATAACAATTTTGTACTTATAAAACCTATTTAATAAAAAAAGGAGCATTTTATTTATATTGCTCCTTAATTTTATTTTGTTCAAATGTGCTAGCACTTTTCCCAATGTCAATTTATAGTTGTTTTGATAAATTACAAAATATCGTTGTCAATTTTCATCACAATACTTTCCAAATCTTTTGCACAAGACTCCGCAAGAGTTGAGTTTTGACTTTCAACCATAATTCTTATTTTAGGTTCAGTCCCAGAAACTCTAACCATAATTCTTGCATCATCTCCCAAAAGTTTTTGATTGTGTTCAATTGCATTGTTTAGTATTTCCGAATTGATAATTTTCACTTTGTCAGAAACAACGCAATCTATGTTTACTTGTGGATACAAATTGGCAAATGCAAGTTCACTTATTTTTTTATTTTTAACCTTAACCATTTCGGCAAGTTTTATCCCCGTCAAGATTCCGTCCCCTGTCGTTGCATAATCTCTAAAAATTATATGCCCAGACTTTTCTCCGCCAAGATTTAAGTTTTCTTCTTCCATTTTTGCAATGACATATTTATCCCCAATATCCGTTCTTATCAATTTTATGCCCAAATTTTGCAAATCTTTTTCTAGCCCCATATTTGTATGTCTAGTCCCCACAACAGTATCCTTTGTGAGTTTGCCTTGTTCCTTGAAATATTTTGCTAGCATAAAAATAATGACATCCCCGTCAATGACATTGCCATTTTCATCACTAGCAATAATTCTATCCGCATCGCCATCAAAAGCAAAGCCCATATCCGCCTTGTATTTTTTTACAGTTGCACACATTTTTTCAGGGCTAGTAGAACCGCACTTGTTGTTTATGTTTTTTCCGTCATCGTGGCAATTTATTGCAATAACCTTTGCACCTAAATCACGAAAAACACTTGGTGCAATTTTATAGGAAGCGCCATTGCTCCCATCAATTACAATTGTCAATCCATCTAAACTAACACCACAACAAGATTTTAGATGTTCTTCGTACTTTTTGCATAAATTAGGCAAATATTCGTGCGAACCAATGTTTGGATAATCATTGTTTATTTCGTGAACAAATTTTCTCTCCAAAGCCTCTTCTCTTTTGTCCCCCAACTTGATTCCTTTTTCGTTAAAAACCTTTATTCCGTTATATTGTGCGGGATTGTGAGAAGCACTTACAACAACCCCATAATCAAAATCAAGAATAGATGTAATATATGCTATCCCAGGAGTTGTGCAAACACCAATATCTACAACATTAGCCCCAGCAGACATAGCCCCAACAGAGAACGCGTTGCTCAAAAATGCCCTGGAAATTCTTGTATCTCCCCCTATCAATATTTTTGCATTAGATTTTTCTTGTGCAACCGCATTGCCACATTTGATTGCCAAGTCATGTGTTAAAAAATTGTTTACAACTCCCCTTATACCATCTGTTCCAAAAAATACACTCATTTATTTTTCCTCCTTAATATATCTTTTTGCGTATTCGGCCTTTACAACCGCTTTTGTTCTACCTATAACAAAGTCAAAAGGGTTGGTATCCTTTGTAATTGTTGTCCCAGCACAAATAAAAGAATTGCTTGCAATATTTATTGGCGCGATTACATTTACATTGCTTCCAACAAAAACATTGTCCCCCACTTGACTTTTAAATTTTTCTTTTCCGTTATAATTTACAAAAATAGCGCCACAACCAATGTTGCAATTTTTCCCCACCACAGCATCGCCAATATATGCCAAATGGCTTGCCTTTGTGTTGTCCAAAATTGTACTATTTTTTATCTCAACAAAGTTACCTATCTTGCAACCATTGTGAATTTCACTTTTAGGACGCAACCTAGAATAAGGCCCAATTTTGCAATTATCAAATATTTTGGACTCTTCAATATAACTATGAGTTATCCAATTATTACTACCGATTTCACTATCTTTTATATAGTTGTTTGGCCCTAAAATTGTATTATCCCCAATTATACAATTGCCCAAAATTATATTGCCAGAAGAAATTTGCACATTTTTCCCAAAAACAACATTTTTATCTATTGTAACAGTCCTTTTGTTTTCTATCTTTGGTTTATTACCTTTAAACTTCATTTTTTGTTCCTTTTATTAAAAAAATTTGAAAAAGTGGTATCACTTTTTAATTATTTTATTCAAATAAATTATAATTTTGTGCATAAAAATATAAAATTTTACACCAATTTTAGATAAAATTTACCCAAAATCAACCAAGCAAGCACACAAAAATACAATTTATCCAAAATAAGAAGAAAAGTCTAATCTTCGCTAGTTATCAAGCAATTAGCAAATTTACACATTGCTTTTATGGAAATAATATAGCATTTTAACACAGAATTTGCAACTATATTTGATAAATTTATTTTTTTA
>CAZLYY010000010.1:0-18013 GCA_964563895.1 uncultured Christensenella sp.
TGTTTTGCTTAAAGATATAGCCAATAGATTTGATATAAATTACAATTTGTTAAAACTTTGATGGTTTAAACCTTTTATATAAATGTTTTTTTCACAAATGATAGATTTTTTGCTAAAATGCAACTTCTGTCATTTTTTTATATAATGATTATGTTATTGGTTAGATTAATAAAATAAAAATAATTTATTTTCAACAAAACCCCTTTAATTTTGTTGCGTTAAATTTAAAAATAATATAAAATCTACCATTGGTTTAAGGAGAATACTATGAAAGAAAAAAAATATGTTTACCTTTTTAGCGAAGGCAATGCAAAAATGAGAGAAATTCTAGGTGGAAAGGGTGCTAATTTGGCAGAAATGACAAATCTTCATCTTCCTGTTCCACAAGGTTTTACAATTTCTACCGAGGCTTGCACACAATATTATGAAGATGGCAAGAAAATAAATAAAGAAATTGAAAAACAAATTATGGAATATATCGGCAAAATGGAAAAAATTACCGGCAAAAAGTTTGGCGATAAGGAAAATCCACTTCTTGTGTCCGTTCGTAGCGGAGCAAGAGCAAGTATGCCTGGTATGATGGATACTATTTTGAACTTGGGACTTAACGAAGAAGTTGTTGAAATTTTGTCCAAAAAGTCAAACAATCCACGTTGGGCTTGGGATAGTTATAGAAGATTTATCCAAATGTATAGTGATGTTGTTATGGAAGTTGGCAAAAAGTATTTTGAACAACTCATTGACAAAATGAAAGAGAAAAAAGGTGTTACTCTTGACATCGAACTTGACGCAGACGACCTAAAGGAACTTGCAAGAGAGTTTAAGGCAGAGTATAAAGAAAAGATTGGGCAAGACTTCCCAACCGACCCAAAAGAACAACTTATGGGAGCAATCAAGGCTGTGTTTAGAAGTTGGGATAACCCAAGAGCAAACTATTATAGAATGCAAAACGACATTCCATATAGTTGGGGAACAGCAGTCAACGTACAAATGATGGTGTTTGGCAACTTGGGCGAAACAAGTGGAACAGGTGTTGCATTTACTCGTGATCCAGCGACAGGCGAAAAGCACCTTATGGGCGAATTCTTGATGAATGCGCAAGGCGAAGACGTTGTTGCAGGTGTAAGGACTCCAATGCCTATTGACAAAATGAAAGAAGTTATGCCAGAAGTTTATGACGAATTCAATAGAATTTGCAAAATTTTGGAAGACCACTACAAAGATATGCAAGATATGGAGTTTACAATAGAAGACAAAAAACTTTATATGCTTCAAACAAGAAACGGCAAGAGAACTGCTCGTGCTGCCATCAAAATTGCTTGCGACTTGGTTGATGAGGGTATGATAACAGAGCAAGAAGCCTTGATGCAAATTGACCCAAAGAGTCTTGATTCACTTTTGCACCCACAATTTGACCCTAAAGCATTAAAATCAGCAAAACCTATTGCACAAGCACTTGCAGCATCTCCAGGGGCAGGTTGCGGAAGCATTGTTTTCACAGCAGAAGATGCAGTTGAAAAAGGCAAAAAAGGTGAAAAAGTTGTCCTTGTCAGACTTGAAACTTCTCCAGAAGACATTGAAGGTATGCACTATGCACAAGGTATTTTGACTGTTAGAGGCGGTATGACATCTCACGCAGCCGTTGTTGCTCGTGGAATGGGTGCTTGCTGTGTTTCAGGTTGTGGCGCAATCAAAATGGACGAAGAAAACAAGCGTTTCATTTTAAATGGCAAAACATACAAAGAAGGGGACGTTATTTCTCTTGATGGCTCTACAGGAAAGGTTTATGAAGGACAAATAAAGACCGTTCCAGCAAATACAAACGATGGCGATTTTGGTCGTATTATGGCTTGGGCAAACAAGTACAAGGTTTTGGGTGTTAGGACAAATGCCGACACTCCAAAAGACGCAAAACAAGCAAAAGATTTTGGTGCAGAAGGTATTGGTTTGTGCAGAACAGAGCATATGTTCTTTGACCCAGATAGAATAAGTGCAATTAGAGAAATGATTTGTGCAGACACCGTTGAACAAAGAGAAAAGGCTCTTGCAAAACTCGAACCTATGCAACGTGGCGACTTTGAAAAGTTGTATGAAGCACTAGAAGGGCTTCCTGTTACAATAAGATTCCTTGACCCACCATTGCACGAATTTGTTCCAACAGCCGAAGCAGATATTGAGAAACTAGCAAAATCACAAGGAAAGACTGTTTTTGAAGTTAAACAAATTATTGCCGAACTTCACGAGTTTAACCCAATGATGGGACACCGTGGTTGCAGACTTGCAGTAACATATCCAGAAATTGCAAAAATGCAAACAAGAGCAGTTATCAAAGCAGCAATAAATGTTGGCAAAAAGCACCCAACTTGGAAAATTGTTCCTGAAATAATGATTCCACTTGTTGGAGAAGTTAGAGAACTTAGATATGTAAAGGGCATTGTTTGCGAAACAGCAGACCAAATTATCAAAGAAGAAAATGTCAAGTTGACATACAAAGTTGGGACTATGATAGAGATTCCAAGAGCAGCAATTTTGGCTGACGAAATTGCACAAGAAGCGGAATTCTTCTCATTTGGTACAAACGACCTTACACAAATGACTTTTGGTTTCAGTCGTGATGATGCTGGCAAATTCCTTTCTAGTTATTATAGCAAAAAGATTTATGAGTCAGACCCATTTGCAAAACTTGACCAAAATGGTGTAGGAAAACTTATCCAAATTGCAGTAGAAAAGGGACATTCAACAAGAAAAGATATCCATATGGGTATTTGTGGCGAACACGGTGGCGACCCATCTTCAATTGAATTTTGTCAAAGAGTGGGGCTTGACTATGTGTCTTGTTCACCTTTCAGAGTTCCTATTGCAAGACTTGCAGCCGCACAAGCAAACATTAAATTTCCAAGAAAGTAATTTTACAAAAAATTTTGTTTGAGAATACAAAATGATTGTTTTGCGATTTGATTATAAAAAAACAATTTAAGTAAAACAATAAAAAAGTGATTGAGATATGCAAATTATCTCTTTCACTTTTTTTGTGTCAATTTTTTGCTTGCAAACCAATTTTTGTGTTTTGCAATGGTTACTTTTTTGCGTAAAATGTAAAAATTTTGAATATTAATTTAAAATTTAATCAATTTGCTTTAAAAAACATTGTAAATTGTGGTTTTATTTGATATAATTACAAAGTTAAATTATATTGGTGTGTATTCACCTAATTAGGAGAACATTTTATGGGACTATTTTCTAAAATATTTGCATCTGACAACACTAGAAACGTAAGAAAACTAGAAAAAATTGCCGAAAAAATTGAGGCTTTAGATGAAGAATATTCTAAAAAAACAGACTTGGAACTTGTTAAAAAGACGGACGAGTTCAAAAAAAGACTAAACGATGGCGAAACACTTGATGATATTTTGCCAGAAGCATATGCAACAGTGAGAGAAGCAAGCAAAAGGGTGCTAAATATGAAGCACTTTCACGTTCAACTTTTGGGCGGAATTGCTCTTCATCAAGGTAGAATTGCCGAGATGAAAACAGGTGAAGGTAAAACCCTTGTGGAAACTTTGCCCGCATATCTCAACGCTTTGACTGGGAAAGGTGTGCATATTGTTACAGTCAACGAATACCTTGCTAGTCGTGATGCTGAGTGGATGGGAAAGGTATTCAAATTTTTGGGACTTACAGTTGGTGTCAACCTTAATAGTATGAACGAAGAAGCAAAACGCAATGCTTACAATTGCGATATCACTTATTCAACAAATAGCGAATTTGGTTTTGACTATTTGAGAGATAATATGGTACAAAATTTGGCTCAAAAAGTCCAACGTGGGCATAGTTTTGCCATTGTTGACGAAGTAGATAGCATTCTTATTGACGAAGCAAGAACCCCACTTATTATATCCGGTAGGGGATTTAAAAGTAGCGAGATGTATTACACTGCCCAACGTTTTGCCAAAAGACTTACTCCAGAAGATTATGAAATTGAAGAAAAGCAAAAACAAATTAGACTTACAGATTCGGGTATTACCAAGGCAGAAACCTTTTTTAAGGTTGACAACTTGTCCGACATCAACAATATTGAACTCAATCATCACATAAACAATGCAATAAAAGCCAATTTTATTATGAAAAGAGATGACAATTACATTGTAAAAGATGATGAGATTATCATTATTGACGAGTTTACAGGCCGTCTTATGCCAGGTAGAAGATACAACGAAGGTCTTCACCAAGCCATTGAAGCCAAGGAAGGCGTCAAGATAAAGGACGAGAACAAAACTCTTGCAACTATAACATTCCAAAACTATTTTAGGTTGTACGACAAACTTAGCGGTATGACAGGTACAGCAAAAACAGAAGAAGCAGAATTCAATGGTATTTATAGATTGGACGTTGTTACAATTCCAACCAATTTGCCGGTTATAAGAAAAGATATGCCTGACATTATTTACACAACAGAACAAGGAAAATTCCGCAACGTTGTGAAAGAAATTAAAAATATTCACGAGAGTGGAAGACCTATCTTGGTAGGTACAGCAACCGTTGAAAAAAGTGAAATATTGAGCAATCTTCTTCATAAAGAAGGTGTAAAGCACGTCATTTTGAACGCAAAAAATCACGAACAAGAATCCGCAATTGTAGCACAAGCAGGTAGATTAGGCGCTATCACAATTTCAACCAATATGGCTGGACGTGGTACAGATATTTTGCTTGGTGGTAACCCAAAATTCTTGACAAAAAGCAAACTTATTGATATGGGATACAATTCCAATCAAATAGAACTTGTCAGCGACTATTCTTCTGGTCTTAGCGAAGAAATGAAAGAACTCAAAGCAAAATATGATGAGATTTATGCTGAATTTAAAAAGGAAACAGATGAAGAAAAGAAAAAGGTTGTTGAACTTGGTGGACTTTGCATAATTGGTACAGAAAGGCACGAAAGTAGACGTATTGACAACCAATTGCGTGGACGTGCAGGACGTCAAGGCGACCCAGGTAGCAGTGTTTTCTATATCTCAATGGAAGACGATTTGATTAGACGTTTTGGCGGAGATAGAATGAAAGCAATTGCAAATGCTTTTAAAATTGATGATGACACACCTTTCCAAATAAAGATTTTCTCAAAGCAAGTAGAAATGGCTCAAAAACGTATTGAAGCACAAAATTACAGTATGAGAAGAAACGTTCTTGAATATGATGACGTTATGAATAGACAAAGGGAACTTATATATGCCGAAAGGGACAAAGTTTTGAATGGTGTTGATATTCACGATGAAGTTGTTTCTATGTTCCCAGATGTTGTGCACAAAGTTGTTTACAACGATATTGATGACGACACACCTTTCTATGATTGGGATTTGGAAAAATTAAACAAAGACCTTGAAGTCCGTCTATTCCCAAAAGGGAGCAACATTGTAGACGAAAAGTTTGTTGATGAGTGCGAAGTTAAAGACGTTTACGACAAGGTTTTGGAACTTGTAAACGAACGTTATGAAAAGGTTCAAGAAGAAGCCAAGGAATTTGGATTTGAGTTCCCAAAATTTGAAAGGTATTTCCTTTTGCGTGTTGTTGACGTTTTGTGGATGGAACATATTGATACTATGTCAATGTTAAAAAGGGAAATTTCCACCCAAGGTTATGGCGGACATGACCCACTTGTTGCATACAAGAGAGAAGGTTTTGATTTGTTTGACGAAATGATTGAAAAGATTAGGGAAGATACTTGTACTTTCTTGCTTAATGTTAAATTTGAGCGTCCACCAGAACTCAAAAAAGTGGAAAAACCAATTCCAACAACAACCAATCAAAAATTTGTGCAAGCAAAATCAACCAAAGTAGTGGGTAGAAACGACCCTTGCCCTTGTGGAAGTGGCAAAAAATACAAACAATGTTGTGGGAGATAAAAATGGTAGTTGATAATGAAAGAGAAAATTATTTGTCGTTGAGAAAAAAGGCAAATTATTTAAAGGAGTGTCTTTGACAAGGAAAGCACCGAAAAGAAATTAGACGAAAAGAGAAAAGAGCAACAACAAGAAAACTTTTTTCTTGATATGAACCTTGTAAAACGAAATGGAAAAGAAATAAAAAGTCTTGAAAATAGGCTTGATGTTATAAAGACCATAGAAAAGCAAGAAGAAGATATAGAATTTTTGCTTGATATCTTGACTTTGGAAGATGACGAAAAAAGTTTCCTAGACCTAAAAGACAAGTTGTCAAATTTTGCAAATTATTTGGAAGATAAGACCGTTGAAATTTTGCTTAATGGCAAATATGACGATTGTGATGCAATTGTTACCATTCATGCGGGTGCAGGCGGAACAGAAGCACAAGATTGGGCTAGTATGCTTTATCGTATGTATCTAAGATTTTGCGAAAAAAATGGTTATACAGTCAAGGAACTTGACCTTTTGGACGGTGATGAAGCAGGCATAAAAAGTGTTGCCTTTGTGGTGTCTGGTGATAAAAGTTATGGCTATTTCAAAGCGGAAATGGGCGTCCATAGGCTTGTTAGAATTTCACCATTTGATGCAAACAAACGTAGACACACAAGTTTTGCAAGTGTAGAAGTTACCCCAGAAATTGATGACGATAGCGAGATTGAGATAAATCCAGAAGATATAAGGGTGGACACATATAGAAGTAGTGGAGCAGGTGGGCAACACATCAACAAAACAGATAGCGCTATAAGAATAACCCACTTTGCAACGGGCATTGTCGTAACTTGTCAAAACGAGCGTAGTCAAATTCAAAATAGAGAAATGGCTTTCAAAATGTTAAGGAGCAAACTTCTTGCATTGAAGGAACAAGAAAGGTTGCAAAATTTGAAAGACATAAAAGGGGACATCAAAAAAATAGAGTGGGGTAGCCAAATTAGGTCATATGTTTTTTGCCCTTATACTCTTGTTAAAGACCATAGAACAAATTACGAAAACACCAATGTAACAGCGGTTATGGACGGAGATATCAAAGGCTTTATTTTGGCATATCTCAAAGGTATGCAAGGTGGCGGAGAATAATTTTTAAGTTTATAAATTATTTACGCAATTTTAAATAATATTTGATAAAATTTTTGTGTTTTACAAAATTTAAAGTGAAGGATAAAGAGATGTATTTTGATATAGCAAAAAAAAAGGCGGAATTGCTAAAACAAAAAAAAGATGTTTTGATTTTGGGCATTGAGAGTAGTTGCGATGAGACTTCTATTGCAGTTGTAAAAAATGGTAGAGAAGTTTTGTCCAATATTATTGCTACTCAAATTGATATTCACACCCGTTTTGGCGGTGTCGTGCCAGAAGTGGCTAGCAGAAATCATATTATGGCTTTTATAAATGTTCTTGACGAATCTTTAAAAAAGGCAAATGTTTCTTTGCAAGACATTGATGCAATTGCCGTTACCTATGGTGCAGGGCTTATAGGTGCTCTTATGGTAGGTGTTAGTTTTGCCAAAAGTTTAGCATATGCACTAAATATCCCCCTAATAAAAGTCAATCATATAAGGGGGCATATGTGTGCAAATTACATTTGTTATAAGGATTTAACCCCACCTTTTATTGGCTTGATTGTTAGTGGCGGACACACCGCGATTGTAGAAGTAAAAGATTATGTAAATTACAACCTTATTGGTTCAACTCTTGACGATGCAATAGGGGAAAGTCTTGACAAAGTTGCTCGTGTGATAGGGCTTGGTTATCCGG
Source organism: uncultured Christensenella sp. (assembly GCA_964563895.1). Taxonomy (GTDB): domain Bacteria; phylum Bacillota; class Clostridia; order Christensenellales; family UBA1242; genus UBA7862. The sequence goes on from CAZLYY010000010.1 coordinate 7,692, forward strand.
GTGGGCCAAAAGTTGACAAAATGGCAAAGGAAGGGAAATATTCTATAAAATTTGTCAAAGATTCTCTTTCCAAAACTTACAATAGCAGTTTTAGCGGACTAAAAACGGCGTGTATAAATTATGTTCACAACTTGACGCAAAAAGGCAAGGAAATTCCAGTTGCAGACATTTGTGCTTCACTTCAAAACGAAGCATTTACACCACTTATAGAAAAAACAATTCGTGCTTGCAAAAACAAAGGATACAAAACCTTGTGTGTCGCAGGTGGTGTGTCGGCAAATAGTTTTTTGAGAGAAAATTTGACAAAGAAAGGGGAAGAAAACGGCATAAAGGTTTATTTCCCAGAGATGAAACTTTGTACAGACAATGGTGCAATGATTGGAAGTATGGGATATTTCAATTTGATGAATGGTGTTGGTTTGTCCGATATCAATCTTGACGCAGTTTCAAACATTCCACTTTGATAAAAGGTGATTTTATGAAAGTAGAAAATTTAGTGTTATATCAAATTGTAAGGGATAGAAATTATAAAGTTGGAAATGTCAAAATTTTAGAAATTATTAAAGAAATAAAAGTATAAATTTGTTATTAAAAATTTATTAAACTATATAAAATAAAAAAAAGAGTAAACCTTAGTGTTTGCTCTCTTTTGTGCATAGGAAACTCACGACTGACAATCAAAAATGATTGAAAGACACTAATATTTATGAAAACTTTTTTAGAAAAACTTTCATAGATGTTAGTCCCAGTGATTTCCTTTTTTAGTATACACATTTTTATTTATATTGCAACTTTTTTTACCTAAAATTTTCAAAAACTTAGTAAAAAATAATAAAACATAATTTTTTAAATTTTATGCCCTTTAAATTGACAATAGTTGCCTTATTTTGCTAAAATGGAGCAATGAGAGAAAATTGCTTTTTTGTCAAAAAGGAAGATATTATTGACAACAAAATCACATTGTCTGGTGATGAATTTTTGCATTTATCCAAAGTCTTGCGTGCAAGGGCGGGGGATAAAGTTATGTGCTTTTATGACCAATCTCCTTTTTTTGAGTGCGAAGTTGCAGAAATAACCAAGCATTTTGCTATTCTTTCTATTTTAGGCAAAAAGGAATGTCTTGCAAACCCTTCAAGCAATATCATTTTATTTCAAGCCTTGCCAAAACTTGACAAACTTGAACTCATCTCTCAAAAATTGACCGAACTAGGTGTGAATGCAATACAACCTATCAAAACTCAATTTTGTATTGCAAAGGACAATCCAAACAAACAAGAACGGTTGAACAAAATTATAATAAGTGCTTGCAAGCAATGCAATAGGACGGCACTTTTGAAGGTGTTGCCTACAATAGATATAAGGAATGCCGATTTCAGCCAATATGATCTTGTTTTGTTTGCTAATGAAAACGAAGACACCATTGCCATTGATACTCTTCACGATAGGATAAAGGACGCACAAAACATTGCCTTTATTGTAGGGAGCGAAGGCGGTTTTTCTATGGAAGAAATAAAAGATTTATCAAAAAAAGCCCATTCCATATCACTTGGAAAAAGGATTTTAAGAACGGAAACTTGTGCAATTGCACTTGCTAGTTATATAAGTTTTACAAAGGAGAAAAGATGAAAAAAGTTTGTTTATTAAACCTTGGTTGCAAGGTTAATCAATATGAGTTAGACGGGATTTTAAACTCCTTGAAAGACAATTATGAAGTAGCAACCGACTTGGAAAATAGTGATATATACATAGTAAACACTTGTGCGGTAACAAGCGAAGCGGAAAAAAAGAGCCGTCAAATTTTGGCAAAAATAAGGAAAGCAAATCCTAATGCGGAAATTTACATTTGCGGTTGTGCTTCTCAAAACAATCCAGAGCAATTTTTGGATAAACCTAATGTGAAATTGGTTTTGGGGAACACAAAAAAAGGAAAAATAAGTCAACTTATAGGGCAATGTGGCAATATGGTGGAAGAAATTGGGACTGAATACGAAGATGACTTTTTTGCGACAAATGTGCGTACACGTGGATATGTAAAAATTCAAGATGGGTGCAACAATTTTTGTTCCTATTGCCTTATCCCTTATGTTAGGGGTAGAAGTAGGTCAAGAGCCTTGGACAGCATTGTAAAAGAAGCAAAAGCCCTATCAAAAACTTGCAAGGAAATTGTTTTGACGGGTATAAATGTAAGCGATTATCAAATAAACGGCAAACCAGCCCTTGCACAAGTTATTTTAGCACTAAAAGACTTGCCTTGTAGGATAAGACTTAGTTCTATGGAAGTTGGCATAATAACACACGAATTTTTGGACGCAATAAAATCTGTAAAAAACTTTTGCCCACATTTTCACTTGTCTTTGCAAAGCGGTTGCGACAAAGTGCTTAAAGATATGAATAGGCACTATTCAACATCAACTTATTTGGGCAAGGTTAGGCTTATAGAAAGTTATTTCAACAATCCTTGCATTACAACGGATATTATAGTTGGTTTTCCTACTGAAAATGATGATGATTTTGAAAGAACTCTCAACTTTGTCAAAATAGTAAAATTTTGCGACATACACTATTTTGCATATTCTTCTCGCCCAGGCACAAGGGTTGCAAAATTGCAACAATTGAATGGCGCTGTGATAAAGCAAAGAGAAAAGAAACTAGAAGAGTTGCGTGCAAAATTGAATTTGAATTATCGTGAAAGTTGCATAGGGAATTTGTACAATGTTTTGATTGAAACAAAGCATAAAGACGGCAAGGTTTATGGGTTTAGCGAAAACTATATCAAGTGCTATTTGACGGGTGATTATCGTGATGGCGATTTGGTAAAAGTAAAGGCCGTTTCCTTGTACGATGATGGATTGCTGTGTGAAGAAGTTGACTAAACTTTAAACAACTTATCTAAGTTTGTTTCAAATTTTATACTTTAAAAATATATTTTTAATTAGATAAAAATTTTTATAAATTTTAGTATAAAAATTTGTAAAACTCTTGACAAAAGACGATAGTTAGTATAAACTTTTTTCAGTTATTCCTAGTAGGAAGGGGGTGAAAACAAATGTCAACTGTCAAAGTAGGCGAAAACGAAAGCCTTGAAAGTGCACTCAAGAGATTTAAAAGAAAATGTCAAAAAGACGGTATTATCGGCGACCTTAGAAAAAAGGAAGCATTTGAAAAACCTTCTGTTGCTAGAAAGAAAAAATCTGAGAATGCAAGAAAAAAGAAATTTAAATAATTTTTGCAAGTATTATAAAAATGCCTAAAGGTAGAAAAACTTTATCAATTTTGATAGAGTTTTTTTTGTTTTTAATATGTTTTTAAGCCAAAATTTAATCGTATTATGTAGATAAAATTTTTATAAAAAATTGTTAAAATTTTAGTGATATTATTTTTTATCAAAATAGACAAAAACACATTTTTTTTGACATTTAAAGCAGTTTTCATATATTCTTTTCAATTTGAGTTTTTATTATAAAAAGTTATACTTAGATTACCAAAAAAAGGAGATTTATTATGGTTGGAATGAGCAACAGTTGTCAAATTTATGATTTAGCGAAAAAAGCGAAAGAGAGATTGAAAAGGAACAATTATTCCATACCAAAGCCCCTTCAAACGCCTTGTGTCAAAACTTTTAGTGATTATATAAAAACTCGCCACAACAATATAAAAGTTTCTTCTACTCAAAAGCAAACGCCAAAAAGCGAAGATGAGATGTACCTAAAAGTTTGTGATTTAATTTCAAAAGGGAAGACGCAAAACCCCGTTTTGAGCCTTATAGACAAAGATTTTTTTGACAATTTGGATAGCGAAGCCAAACAATTTTATATCGCCAATTTAACTCAAAAATTTAAGTTTTTGGTTAAAAGATATTATAGGGAGCATTGCTAATTTGCGCCCAAAACATTTTTTACAAACTATCTTTTGTTTACAAAGTTTTTAAGTCATTTTTTCTTTGATTGTTACTACTTTTATGATATAATATAAATATGGAAACAAAGAAAACAAATGAAAATAAAAAAATTGGTGTAAATTCAATAAAAGGGGCAATTATTGAGATAATTGTTTCTTTGCTTGTTCTTTGTGGCACATTGATTGTGTTTTTCATTGCAAGCCAATCTGCTAATGGACTTGTTGATGCTATGGAATTATTGTTGATTTGTGCGTTTGCGTCAATTTTTTTCCTTCTTGATGGCATAATTACAATTCCTTATGTGATAAAGCAAAAAAGGATACAAAAAAACAAAGAAAATTTAGATAAAAAAGATACTACAATGGAATAATTTCAAGGTGTTTGTATCTTAAAATTTATATAACAAAAGTACGGACAATGCAAAATAAAAGCATTGTTCTTTTTTGTTTGATTTGATAACAAGTAAAAGAATAAATTTATCAAATCAAATTCCTTTTATTAAAACTATTTATTTGCTTGTATAACAAACAAAAAGTTTGCTTTTTTTGTGTCTATTTGTTACAATATTTTAGCATTAAATTTTATTGATTTTTAAAATTTTAATACAAAAAAATTGATTTAAAAAATTTATAAAAAAGGCAAAAGAAAAGTGGATATTGACTTAAACGATTTAAATAGCGCACAACTTGTTGCACTCAATCAAATAGACGGGGCTGTTATGGTTTTGGCAGGTGCTGGCAGTGGCAAAACTCGTCTTGTAACATATAGGATAGCACACCTTATAAAGACTTTAAATGTGTCTCCATACAACATTCTTGCTATAACTTTTACAAACAAAGCAACCAATGAGATGAGAGACCGTCTTTTTTCTATGCTTGGCGATGACGCAAAAGATATATGGATATCCACCTTTCACTCTATGTGTGTAAGAATTTTGCGTAGCAATATAGGCAACCTTAAAAATTCGGACGGAACAAGCAATTTTGACAAAAATTTTTCAATCTATACGGATACAGAAAGGGATAGGGCACTCAAAACAGTCGTAAAAGATTTGGGATTAAACGAAGATTCCATAAACAAATATGGCTATCACATCTCCAATGCAAAAAATCAACATTTGTCCCCTTGGGATTATCAAAAAGCATATCAAGATTTGCCATATATTGACGAAGTTACCAAAGTCTATTCCGCTTATCAAAGTTTTCTTGCAAGCAACAATGCACTAGATTTTGATGATTTGCTTGTCAAAACTTATGATTTATTTTTGGAATATCCAAATGTGTTGAAACGTTATCAACAAAGGTTCAAATATATCCACGTGGACGAATTTCAAGACACAAACAAAATACAATATTTGCTCGTTCGTGCGCTTGCGGGAGAGTACAAAAACCTTTTTGTCGTTGGGGACGAAGACCAATGCATTTATTCGTGGCGTGGGGCAAGTATATCAAATATATCCGATTTCAAACGAGATTTCCCAGAGTACAAATTGTTTAAGTTGGAGCAAAATTATCGTAGCACAAAACTTATTCTTGAAATGGCAAACAAACTTATCAAAAACAACAACACAAGGAACGACAAAGTTTTGTGGACGGACAACGAAATTGGCACAAAAGTAGAGTTTCGCAAGGCAAAAGACGAGTTTGAAGAAGCCGAATATGTTGCTCAAACCATTTCAAATCTTGTCAACCACGAAGGTTATTCATACAAAGATTTTGCAGTCTTGACAAGGCTTAACGCTATGACCGCACCGCTTGAAGAAAAGTTTTTGAATTACAACATAAGTTACAAAATGTTTGGTGGAAAAAAGTTTTTTGAAAGGTTGGAGATAAAAAATGTATTAAGTTATCTCAAAATGCTTACAAATAAATACGACTCAACTTCTTTTGTCCGCATTGTCAATTTCCCAAAACGTGGGATAGGGGATACAACCGTCAAGACAATTTTGGACCTTGCAACATTTCACAAAGTTACCCCTTATGACATCATTTTGAGCAATGACGAATACCTAGTTGACACCGCTATTATAAAAAAAGTAAAACCTTTTAAAGACTTAGTAGAAAGGCTTTTGCAAGAGTACGAAACCTTAGAACCCCTTCAATTTATTGAAAAAATGATAAAGGAAGTCGGTTTTTATGAAGAATATTCCGAGCAAACCGATGAAGACATCAACAGAATTATGAACATAAACAACTTTATTATGATGGCTTCCAACTATTTCAAGGATAATCCAAAAGATGACATTAGCGACTTTTTGCAATCAATCACACTTATTTCGGATATTGATGACTATGACGACAATGACAATTCAGTTGCAATTGCAACAGTTCATGCGGTGAAAGGGCTGGAATTCAAATGTGTTTTTGTGGTTGGACTAGAAGAGAGAATGTTCCCAATTATCCGCCTAAATTCTACAGATGCAGATATGGAAGAAGAACGCCGTCTTATGTTTGTTGCAATCACTCGTGCGGAAGAAAGACTATACTTGTCTTGTTCAGGTTCCCGTTTTATGTATGGTAGAAGGGACTATATGACACCATCAAGGTTCCTAAAAGAGTGTGGAATTTTGGACGAAAAGCCATTGTTTAGAAGGGAAACTTACAACGAAGTCAAGCAAACCACAGCCTTCCAAAACTTTCAAAAGAAGAGTTTTTCTTTGGGTGGCAAGACAGAGAGCAAGCAAGATATGGACATAGAAAAAAAGTATGCCATAGGCAAACGTGTTTCTCACCCAAAATTTGGCAAAGGAACAATCACAGGCAATTTTGGGATTACAACAACAAAATGTGTAACAATCAATTTTGATGATATTGGCACAAAAACTTTGTCCGTTGAATATGCTCCAATCACAGTTATTGATTAAATTTATTGAAAAATTTTTTAATTTAAAGGAGAAAAAATGAACCCTTTACAACATATGGAAGAACTTGTCAAGGTATTGAACGATTATGCATACAGATACTATGTTTTGGACAAACCTATTGTCAGCGATTACGACTATGACAAGTTGTATGATGAACTTTTGTTGCTTGAAAAGGAGACTGGAAAAGTGCTCCCCAATTCACCAACTTTGCGTGTCGGTGGGGAAGTTTTGCAAGGGTTTAAAAAGGTCATTCACGAAGAAAAATTGTACAGCCTAAACAAGTGCAACAACTTTCAAGAATTGGAAAAATTTTTGGACGACACAAAGCAAATTGTACCCAATGCCAAGTTTACGGTTGAGTACAAATTTGACGGATTGCGAATTGTTGCAAAGTACAAAAATGGGCTTCTTGTGGAAGCGTCCACTCGTGGCAACGGAACGGTCGGCGAAGATGTAACATTGCAAGTAAAAACCATTCGGTCGGTGCCACTTTCCATTGATTTCAAGGGCGACTTGACGGTCGCAGGTGAAGGAGTCATAACCTTGGACAACCTTGAAAAGTACAATCGGTCGGCAGAAGAAAAACTAAAAAACACTCGCAACGCAGTCGCAGGTGCAATCCGTAACCTTGACCCAAAAGAAACCGCAAAACGCAACCTAGACGTTGTCTTTTATGACCTTATAAAAATTGACGGCAAGGAGATAAAAACACAACAAGAAGTGCAAGAGTTTTTAAAGCAAAACAAGTTTTTGACAGGCAAACTTTTTGATGTTTGTGAAAGCGGAAAGGACATTGAAAAAATCATTGAAAAGGTAGACAAAGTCAAGTCTACTTTGCAAATTGCTATTGACGGAATTGTTATTAAACTAAATTCAATAAAGGCTAGAGATGAGTTGGGCTACACGTCAAAATATCCAAAGTGGGCAATTGCATACAAGTTTGCACCCGTTGAAGCAACAAGTGTTTTAAGACAAGTTGAGTGGAGTGTGGGGCGAACAGGCAAGGTTACTCCAACAGCAGTCATCGACCCGGTTGAACTCGCAGGTGCTACAATCTCAAGAGCAACTCTCAACAACTATGATGACATTTTGCGAAAAAAGGTTAAAATTGGGGCTCTCGTTTTTGTAAGACGAAGCAACGAAGTTATCCCAGAAATTTTAGGACTTGCTCAAATAGGGGAAAATTCGCAAGATATTGTTCCACCAACCATTTGTCCAAGTTGCCACCAACCACTTTCCAAAAATGGTGTCCACATTTTTTGCACAAACCCAAATTGTAGGGAAAAGGTCATTGCAAAACTCACATACTTTGCAAGCAAAGATTGTATGAACATTGAAGGCTTGCGTGATAAAATTGTGGGGCAGTTGTATGACAAGGGCATTGTCCAATCAATTCCAGATTTGTACAAACTTACATCTCAAGACTTTGAAGGCTTGGAAGGTTTCAAGGACAAAAAGATTTCCAACATTTTGACTTCAATAGAAAAAAGCAAAGTTTGCGACCTAGCACCTTTTATTGATGCATTGAGCATTGACGGTGTCGGGCAAAAGACTTCCAAAGACCTTGCCAAAAAATACAAAAATTTAAAGTCGCTTATGTGTGCTACCTATGAAGATTTGATTACACAAAAGGACATAGGTTTTGTTACAGCCCAAAACATTGTTGATTTTTTCAAAGATGAAAACAATATAAAGTTGATACAAAATCTTCAAGACTTGGGTGTAAAAATAAATGAATTAGAATCAAACAATATTGACCAATCAAACTTTTTCTATCAAAAGAAATTTGTGCTTACAGGCACTCTTTCCAATTATTCTCGTAGCGAAGCAACAAAGGTTATAGAAAGTTTTGGCGGAGAAGTGTCGTCTAGTGTGTCAAAAAATACCGATTGCGTCATCTTTGGGACGGAAGCAGGTAGCAAACTTGACAAGGCTATTGCCCTTGGTGTCAAAACAATAGATGAAAAGGAATTTCAAGAAATTTTGGATAGTTTAGGGAAATTGTAAAATATATTTGACAAATTTAGGATAATATAGTAATATATAAATAATGAGTGAAGTCGACACTCGGCGACCGCGACAAGACAGCCTCCACACACCCCAAGGGGTGTGCGGGCCTACCACAGTCGCGACCGCCGGAGAATAAAACAAATTAGGTTAAGGAAACATGGCAAGGAATGGAAAGCAGGGGGGGGGGTACTCATTTTAAGTGCTCAACAAGAACAAGTATAAAACTTCTATTTTTCAGTTTATTTATGATGTTTTCTATGTTAGTTTTATCGTCTGTTGTGGTTTGGAGTGCGGGGGAACAAAGCATTTCATCACAAATCACAATGACGTATTCCACAAAGATAAAACTAACATTTGCCAATTATAGCGGAAGTGTAGTTACACCAACCAATTGTACAACTGTCTTAAATGAAGACAAAACAAAATTCAAAATAGTAGGTCCAACACCTATTCTTACGTCTACAACGACTTCAACCAATACAACAAACAACGAACGTACAGCAACAAGCACCACAAACACAAGGACTGCAACAGCGACAACCGGTCCAACAGGGAAGGTATCCGCAATAACTGACCTTGCAAACAGTAGTGGTGCTGAGTTTTATTATTTCTGTACCAATTCTTCCGTCACCTCAACCACAAGTTACACCGACCCAGGCACAATCTATTGGACGTCCACAGCCGATGACACCCTCGAGACCTGGTACGACATCCCAACCACCGTAACCACCCTTTACTCATGTTTTATGACACCAAATTTCACAGGTTCCGAAGTTGACTCAAACGGCTCTTATAACGGCAGTGCAACCCAAATAGTTATTTCAAATAGTGTAGAGAATATACCTTATGTAGCATTTCGCAACGGGTCTGCGGTAATGACGGATGCCGTCATACCCCAAAGTATAAAAAACATTGGTTATGGGACACGTAATAGTGAAGCTGGTGTTTTTCGATATTGCGATGGGCTTACAAAAATATCTTTGCCAAATAGTGTGACAAGTATAGGGGATCGTGCTTTCATTGGCAGTGGTTTGACGAGTATAACAATACCAGATAGTGTGACGAGTATAGGATACCGGGCTTTCGCTTATAGCAGTGGCTTAACAAGTATAACGATACCAGGTAGTGTGACGAGTATAGTGGGTAGTGCTTTCTCTGGTTGCAGTGGTTTGACAAGTATAACGGTAGCGAGTGGGAATACAACATATTATTCATCAGGCAATTGTATAATAGAGACATCAACAAAAACATTGATACAAGGTTGCAACAATTCTACAATACCAAGCGATGTGACAAGTATAGGTAATTATGCTTTCAATAATTGCAGTGGTTTAACAAGCATAACCATACCAAATAGTGTGACGAGTATAGGGAGTTCTGCTTTCGATTCTTGCAGTGGCTTGACGAGTGTAACGATGGGAAGTGGTGTAACAAGTATAGAATCTTGGGCTTTCTATAATTGTACTGGTTTGACGAGTGTTACTTTTGCAGACACGAGTAAGACTTGGAAGATAGGTTCTAGTGTGTCCGCTTATTCCCCAACCAACACAA
>CAZLYY010000011.1:0-17431 GCA_964563895.1 uncultured Christensenella sp.
TTTTTTGTTATTCTTCGTCTGACATAAGAATGTCAAATGGAGTTTTTTCTTCTTCTTTTTGTTGTTGTTCAAGAGCCAACTTCATTTGCAATTTTTTGAGTTTTAATTGCTTTTTGTGATAATCTTTGAGTGTGCTTTCCAAAACATCTTTCATAAGAGTTAAACAAACTATCTGGTCTTTTGGGACTTCCATTTGTGAAAGGATTTCGCCAAAACCAATGCTTGTTATTTCTTCTATATTTTTGCCTTTTATTTCGTCCATAAGCAAATCAAAAGCAACAATGGAAGTTATGCAACCAAAAACTTTGAATTTTGCAACTTTGATAATGCCGTTGTCAACTGTTAAATAAACTTTTGCAACTTCGCCTAAATCTTCATTTTTTGCGTTGCCCACAGCATCGGCACCTTTTATCAAACCAATATTGCTTGGAGCAACAAATCTATCAATTATTTGCTTGTTATACATATCTTTATCCCCCCATTAAACCTTTTTCTTAGTCATCTTTATAGGAGACATAGCCCTTAGTTTTTCAACCGCTTTCTTTATCTCTTCTACCACATAATCAATCTCTTCTTTTGTGTTGGTGATTGAAAAAGAAAATCTTACTGTGCTTTGTGCTTCTTCATTTGTGTATCCCATTGCAAGCAAGACATAATTTGGAGCATGGCTTCCGCTTGAACAAGCACTGCCAGTTGAGACGGAAATTCCTGCCAAATCTAGCAAGCACATCAAGGCTTCGCCATCTACATTTTGGAATGTTACACTAGCAAGTCCTGGAATTCTTTGGTGAGCATGGCCATTGATTGTGATGTTTGGAACACTTTTTTCAAGACTACTAACAAAATAATCTCTCAAATATCTCATTTTTTTGCAATTGACAATGTAGTTGTTGAGTAGCAAATCACAAGCCTTGCCAAAACCGACAATTCCTGCAACATTGAGAGTGCCACCACGTTTGCCCCTTTCTTGCTCGCCACCAACGATAAGATTGTCTATCTTTATCCCATGTTTGACATAAAGAGCACCTGTTCCCTTTGGGCCATGAACCTTGTGAGCACTTATTGTCATAGCATCAACGTCAAGGTCTTTGACATCAATTTTGAAATTGCCCAATGCTTGCACGCAATCTGTGTGGAAAAGGACACCCTTTTCATGACAAATTTTTGCAATTGCCTTTAAATTTTCTATTGTGCCAACTTCGTTGTTTGCGGACATAATGCTGACAAAAATTGTGTCTTGGTTGAGATAATGAAGAAGTTCTGCAATATCAACAAGCCCTGTCTTGTCTACATTTAGATAGGTAACCCTAAAACCCATTTTTTCAAGTCTTTTGCAACTTTCAAGCACACTTTCGTGTTCTATTTTTGAAGTTATGATATGATTGCCTTTTGCCCTATTTGCCATAGCCAACCCATAGATAGCCCAGTTGTTGCTCTCTGTTCCACCTGATGTGAAATAAATCTCTCCCCTATCTGCATTGATAAGTTTTGCCACTCTATCACGAGCAAGGTCAACCATTGCGGAAGCATCTCTCCCAAAAGAATGTGGGCTGTTTGGATTGCCAAAATTTTCACCCAAAACATTTAACATTTCGGTCAAGACTTCATTGGACAACTTTGTTGTTGCGACATTATCAAGATAAACTTTTTGCATAATTCTTTTCCTTTTATTCTTTAGAAAATATATTTCTAAATATTACTATTAAAATTTTACAACAAATTCTTTATTTGTCAATACCTTTCCCTTTAAAAGTTTTTAGCAAAAATGACAAAAATATTTTTATTTTATGCAAATATTGATAAAATTTTTGTAAAAACAACCAAATTGGGTTTTATAAAAAATTTTTCCATAAAAAAATCACTCTCTCTTTTTAGAAAAAGTGATTTATTTGTTATATTTTATTCTTTGTCAGATGTTTCGTTGTCGGTTTCTACTTCAACAACTTCGGCATTGTCGTCTTTTTTGTCTACTTTTACGGTTTCAACTCGTGCGACACCTTGTTTTGTAAAGGTTTCCTTTTTGCTAGAAATTGCACTCCAAAAAGCAGGAAGAACAAATATGTGTGTAGCAAGGACTACTGCAATGCCAGCCAAACAACTAAGGAGTGAGTACAAAATGTTTTGTGTCCCAAAAATGCACCAAACAACTGCCAAGATAAAGGCACCAAGATAGGTGAAAATTGTTTGATTGACACTCTCGCCAACTGTCAAATTGACAACTTCCTTGTTTGACAAATTGAGATAATGTGGGTTGCGAGCATTTTCCTTTATTTTAAGCATAAGGCTTGCACTTGCATAAACACTCAAGCAAAGGACTAACGCCATAACAACGAAAATATATTGGTTAATTTCAATTCTAGTAATTGCCACAAAGCAAAGGGTTATCACAACATCTAGCACACCACCAAAAGCAATGGTGATTGCCCCACGAGCCTTTACTCTAAACAAAGCATATATAGTTGCAACTGTCAAAGCAAAAAGCAATGTAGCAACAACTGTCAACAAAATTTTTGGATTGACAAAGCCGTCAATTGAGGTTGTATTTTTTGTCAAATCGCCATTTGTCCCCAAAATCTCGTCTTTGTTTGTCAAATTTTTATATTGTTCGGAAGTGTTGTATTCCTTGTTTATAGCGATTCTAATATTTTTTATATTTTCATCACTTGTTTTGTTGATTGTTATGACAAATTCTTTTGTAACATAACTCCCTTGCTCTTGAAAGGAATTGACTTTTGCATTGTTCTCTGAAATTATTTTTTTGATTGTTTTTTGAGCATCGGACAATTGTTTGTCGTCTTCGGTGTTAACCTCTGTCAAATCAAAATCAACGATAATTTGTGTTCCGCCTACAAAGTCAAAGCCTTTGTTAAACCCAAAAATACCAACAATAATAGCACTAATACAAAACAAAATAAGTGCTACATAAAGGCAAGGTTTGAAAAATTTGGTAAAGTCTGGTTTATTAGAATTCATTGTGTGTAGCCTCCCTCTTTAAGTTATAAAATTTCTTCTTGGTTGGATTGATGTTTATATAAGATAAACAAGTTCCACGAAGAGCAACAAACAATGTGAAATAGTTTACAAAAAGTCCAATAAATAAACTAACTGCAAACGATTTTATTGATACTGACCCAACAATGTAAAATACTGCACAAAGAATAATCAAGAATACATATTTTTCTAATGTAGGCAAGGCCTTTTTCTTGAATGCACTTGTAACACTGTTCGGAATCTTTTTGCCCAAAGAGTATTCGTAACGAACTCTTTCAAAGATATCAACCATTGCACCTGCCAACAAATAGAATGTGAAAGCAACACCCAAAAGCCCGCACAAATCCATTGAAACAAGTGGAATTGATTGCAACAAGAATGCATACACTGCTATAAATATGCCAAAACTCATAATTGACAAAACACCAAGCATTCTATACCTTACAATAAGCAAAACAATTATAGCCAAAAGCGACAAAGCAATTGCTACATAAAGCATAGTCATAGGGTTGCCAAAAAAGTTGCCAACTGCCGTTGACAAGCCACCTGTTATGGTGTTGTTTGAAACAACTGTCAATTGAAGTGGTTTTGCAAGTGCGGACACTTGTAGATAAAGCGCAACCGCTGCTTCTTGAGAAGATGATGACAATGTGATTGATGATACACCGCCAGATGACATCTCAAAGCCACTTGAATAATAGTTGTTGCCATTAAGATACATATACAATTTTTTTGTAGAAGAACTATCGGTAGACTTGGTCATTTCCTTTAAAAGTTCTTGCCCTTTTGGAGTAAAGTTGATTGTGATTGGATAGATACTCTCGGAGCCATTTGCTTGAGATGAACCAAGTTCGCAACCTGCAACATACTCCGTTGTGATGCTCCCTTCTGCATCTGCATTGGAACTATCTGTGTTGAAACTTATACCCTTTTCGGCACCAATCAATGTAAAAATATCACTTGCGCCTGCACGAGTCATAAGGTCGGAAATGCTACTACTATCATAAGTAGACACTTCAATACGAACAGTGTCGCCTTGTCTTGTAACATTTAACCCGCGAGAAGAAAAAGCGGAAGAAAGCCTAAAAACAGTTTCGTCCAAAGCGGTAGAAAGTTCTTCTTCTGTGTAGTTTTCTGGTTCGGCAACCTTGTAGGTAACAAGTTGTCCACCATTTAAATCATAGCCATAGTTGATTGCATTGAAAAAGCCTTTGAAAGTTGTGTTTGTTGTTGGAACAACAAAACTAACAAAGGTAAGCAATAATCCTAAAATTGTAAGGATAGCCACAATAATTAATTTTATCTTAGATCTAGTTTTGCTCATTTAGTTTGGCACGTCTCCTTCTAAACAAATCAAGTATATAAAATAAAAAGGTTTTAGTCAATTATATTTTTTAAATTTGAAAAATGATTTTAGATAAAAGCCTTTTGAATATCTATTTCAAAAAGCATTTATATAAGTAATTTTTAAAAAACACTCACTAAAATTCTTGTCAAAATTGATAAAAATAATCAAAAACAATAAACAATTAAATTTGCACAAAGTCTTAAATTTAAAGATAATCCAACTTTTTAGGTCAAAAATATGCAAATTTTATGCCATAGATTAAAAATATATTTTTAACAAATTATTTTATTGCTTGTAAAATCAAATTTTTTGGTCTTAAACCAACAAGTCTATTGACTTCTTCCCCGCCTTTAAAGACAATCATTGTAGGGACACTCATAATCCCAAAAGATTTTGCAAGGTCCATACATTCGTCAATGTCAACTTTAAAAATATCAACATTTTCTTTGACTTCGTCTTGAATGCCTTCAAGAATAGGTGTTAACATTTTGCAAGGTCCACACCAAGTAGCAAAAAAGTCAACAAGGACTGTTTTGTTTGAATTTTTTACGAGTTTATCAAATTCTTCTTCGTTTATATGTCTTAGTTCCATAATTTTCTCCTATAATCAAAAATAGCAAATTTTAAAAAACAAGTCTAGTAAAAATAAATATTACAAGAAATATTTTCTTAAATCGTGATTTTTGTCAAAATTTTTGAAAGCATCGGTAACATACTTTTTGTCAATAACAACATCAATCATAGGGTGCTCACCACCTGCATTGTAACTTATGTCTTCTAGCAAAAGTTCCAACACTGTGTGAAGTCTACGTGCCCCCAAATTTTCACTTGTTTCGTTTTCTTCTTCTGTATAACGAGCAATTTCTTTTAGGGCTTCTTCTTTGAAAATCAAATTGACATTGTCCACTTTCAACAATTCTTGATATTGCAAAGTAACCGCATTTTTTGGTTCGGTCAAAATTTTATAAAATTCTTTTGCCGTCAAATTTTCTAGTTCCACTCTTATTGGGAAACGTCCTTGCAACTCTGGTATCAAATCTTCAACTTTTGATACGTGGAAAGCGCCGGCAGCGATAAATAAGATGTAATCTGTCCTTATTATTCCATACTTTGTGTTGACAGTGCAACCTTCGACAATAGGAAGAATATCTCTTTGGACACCTTCTCTACTCACTTCTGGCCCACTTGACCTAGAATTTGTACCTGCAATTTTGTCTATTTCATCAATAAAGATAATTCCTTCTTGTTCGGCACGTCTAATTGCTTCGCTTTTTACCGTATCCATATCAATAACTTTGTCGCATTCTTCTTGATTTAAGATATCACGTGCTTCTTTGACTGTTAGTTTTCTTTTTTTCTTTCTTTGTGGGAAAATTCCGCCCATAATATCGCCAAAATTTATTTCCATTGCACCAGCACCTGGCATCATTTCAAAAGATTTTGGGGCTTCTTTTACTTCCAATTCAATAAAATCATCATCGTATTTTCCGTCAAGCAAATTTTTGTTGATATGGTTTTTAAATTCTTCGCTATCCATATCGCCATCAACAACTGCTCTTTTTATTGGATAAACAAGGTCAAAAAGACGTTTGTCAACGGTAGGTTTGACTTTTTCAACAACTTGACTCGTCATCTCGTCTTTTACAAGGCGGAAAGATGCTTCAACCAAATCTCTCACCATACTTTCAACATCTCTACCGACATAACCTACTTCGGTGTACTTGGTTGCTTCCACTTTTATAAAAGGTGCTTTCACAAGTTTGGCAAGTCTTCTTGCAATTTCAGTTTTACCAACACCTGTTGGACCTTTCATAATAATATTTTTTGGGGTTATTTCTTCTTGCATTGTTTTTGAAAGTTTTGACCTGCGATATCTATTTCTTAAAGATATTGCAACTGCCTTTTTTGCCTTGTCTTGACCTATAATATATTTGTCAAGTTCGGCAACAATTTCTCTTGGAGTATATTCCATATTAAACCTCCTCAATGGTTACATGACCATTGGTAAACACACATATATCACTTGTAATTTTAAGGGCTTTCAACGCTATCTCCTTTGCGGATAAGTCGGTGTTTTCAATCAAAGCACGAGAGGCAGCAAGTGCATAAAACTCGCCACTCCCTATGGCTGCGACACCATATTCTGGCTCAAAAACATCACCATTCCCCGACACATAAAGCAAATTGTCTTTGTCGGCTACAAGCATAAGCGCATCAAGTTTTCTTGTATACTTGTCTTCCCTAAATCCAACGGCGAGTTCCACCGCACTTCTCATAAGATTGCCACCAAATTTTTGCAACAATTCTTCAAATTTTTGAGACAAACTAAAAGCATCGGCTGCACTACCTGCAAAACCAATAATAACTTTGTCGTTGTAAATTCTTCTCACCTTGACGGCATTGTTTTTTACAATAAATTTTTCACCCACTGTTACTTGTCCATCTCCGGCAATGGCTGTTTTGCCATTTCGCTTTACTGCCACAATAGTGGTACTTCTCATTCCTTCCATATATAACTCCTTTAACTATTTTCTTGTTTTTTATCTTCTAAATTATTATCTTCTTGTTTTGGTTCAATCTTTTCATAATCGCAATCTTTGTTGGAACACTTATAAACCAATTTATCTTTATTTTCCTTTACAATAAGATATTGTTTGCATTTTGGACAATGAAGATTGGTTGGTTTGTCCCAACTAGCAAACTTGCAAGTTGGATATCCAGAGCAACCATAAAATGTTTTACCTGTTTTTGTTCGTCTTTCAAAGACATCTTTCCCACACATAGGACAATTGCACACAGAACTTGGTGCATTTAATGATTTTATATTTTTGCAATTTGGATAGTTTGGACAAGCAAGAAATTTTCCATATTTTCCTTGTCTAACAACCATTTTTGCTCCACATTTATCACACACGACATCACTTGTTTCAACTGGCATAGAAACTTTTTTTGAACCGATATAAGCATTTTTTAATTCTTGCTCAAAACTGCCATAAAATTTTTTTATAACATCTTGCCACTTTTCTTCGCCTTCTTCTATTTTATCAAGCGAATTTTCCATATCGGCAGTAAAGGATATATCCATAATATCCTTAAAATACTTTTCAAGAAAATCAGTTACAACTACACCTAGTTCGGTTGGTTTTAGGACTTTGTTTTGCTTTTCCATATATTTTCTATTAAGCAAAGTCATAACTGTTGGTGCATAGGTTGCAGGACGGCCGATACCTTCGTCTTCCATAGTTTTTATCAAACTTGCTTCGGTATACCTTGTTGGTGGCTTTGTAAATTTTTGCTCACCCTTTAGGCTTTGACAATTCAAGATGTCCCCTTCTAGCAACTTTGGCAACTTGCTTTCTGGAGAATCTTCATCGTCTGTTTTTTCTTCGTAAATTTTGTAAGCACGAGTATATCCGTCAAAAATTGGCGTCCGACCGGTTGATTTGAAGCCATAAACACCGTTGGATATGGTTACGACTTGGGAGTCATAAGTTGCCGGTGTCATTTGACTTGCTACAAAACGTTCGTAAATAAGTTTGTACAATTTGTAATTTTCGCTAGACATATATTGTTTGACAGACTCTGGCGTTCTATCAAGGCTGATAGGTCTAATTGCTTCGTGAGCATCTTGAGCATTCTTTTTTGATTTGTATATATTATATCCACTTGGAGCATATTCCTTGCCATAATGAGATATAATATAATCTTTTGCTTTTGCTTGGGCTTCGGGAGAAACACGAGTGGAGTCCGTTCTTATATATGTTATAAGAGCAGTTTTCCCTTCCGCACCAAGTTCCACACCTTCGTACAATGCTTGAGCACTTCGTGTGGTTTGTGGAATGCTAAGGCCTATTTTGTTGAGAGCATCTTGTTGAAGCGTACTTGTAATAAATGGTGCTGGCGGTGTAGATTTGGCAACTGTTCTCTTGATATTTTCAACCTTAAAATCATTTTGCTTTAATTCTTGCAAAATTTCATCATTTTCTTCTTTGGTACTTGGAACGAATTTCTTTGTATTTTTTGTAGCAAGAGTAGATTTAAACTTTATACCCAACTTTTCCAAAATGGCTGAAATTGTCCAAAATTCTTGTGGTTTGAATTTTTCAATTGCCTTTTCTCTATCTACAATTATTTTGAGTGCGACACTTTGCACACGACCAGCGGACAAATTAGGCCTAATTTTTTTGCAAATAATTGGGGAAACTTTGTACCCAACAAGTCTATCAAGAACACGCCTACCTTGTTGTGCGTGAACAAGGTCCATATTGATTTTTCTTGGTTTGTTTACTGCATTTTGGACAACGGACTTTGAAATTTCATTAAATTCTATTCTGCAAGGTTCGTTTTCATCTATGTTTAAAATCTTTTCTATATGCCAACTTATTGCTTCCCCTTCTCTATCAGGGTCGGTTGCAAGAAGAACACAATCGGCTTTGCTTGCCTTTTGTTTCAACATTTTGATTATATCTTCCTTGTCTGGCATAATTTCGTATTTTGGCTCAAAATTGTTGGATATGTCAACACCAATAGTCTTTGTTGGCAAATCTCTTATATGGCCTTTGGTTGCCACAACATCATATTCATTACCAAGATATTTTTTTAAGGTCTCACGTTTACCTGGACCTTCTATGATAACTAACTTCATTTACATCTCACTTTTTTTAATTTGAAAGTTCAATTTACAAATCTATGTCGTTTTATATTAAATTTTAAAAATTGTCAAATAAGTTTTGACTAAATTTGATTAAAACTACCAAATAATTTTGTTTGAAAACTTTTTTTACAAGCAAAAATATCCTTTTTTTTACTCAAAATTAATCAAAATCATTTTAAAAAATAGGTGTTTCCAGCAAGTTTTTTAACTACACCTTTGATTGTCATTTTTGTCAAAAGAGTGTTTAAAGTGCTGACACCAAGCCCTGTGCCGTCCACAATTTCTTGAAAAGATTTTTCGCCACCTTGCAAGAAATCTATAATCGCTTGTTCGGGCGAAGACAAATCTTTTTCTTCTTTCTTCTCAATTAAAGGTGCAAGGTTGTATTCTTCTATAATATCTTCTATTTGGCTCACACCTTTTGCGTGTCCAAGTGTAATCATTTTGTTTGCACCACGAGAAGACTCCGAAAAAATAGAGCCCATAACTGCAAAAACATCACGACCATAATCTAGGGCATAATTTTTGGTGTGCATAACTCCGCTTGACTCTTGGGCTTCTGTTACCAAAATAGCCTTTGATAGTCCTGCAATAATTCTATTCCTTATTGGAAACATATGGGCTTCTAGTCTTGTATTTGGTGGCATTTCGCTAACCAACAATCCGCCACATTTAACAATATCATCGGCAAGATGAGAATTTGCCTTTGGATAAATTTTGTCTAGTCCGCCAGCAAGAACAGCAATTGTTTTGCCTTTATTCTTTAATGTTTCCGTATGAGCCAAAGTATCCACACCATAAGCAAGCCCACTCACAATTGTAAAACCATATTTTATAAGTTCCTTTGTAAACTTTTCGGTAACCATAACACCATAGTTTGTTATTTTTCTACTTCCAACAACACCAATACAAAGAGAATTCAACAATTTCCTATCCCCTTTATAATACAAAACAAAGGGTGGCGTATCAATATTTCGCAAAAGTTCTGGATAATCATCATCAAAAAGCGTGATATATTTTATTTTCAAATTTTCCAATTTTTCTAAAACTTTTGAATAATATTTTTCGTCAATGTTATCCGCTATCTTTTTATATTGTTCATCGTCTAAAAAAGTCATAACTTCTTGTTTCTTTTTGGAAAAATATGACTTGTTGAATATATCTAGTGGTTGTTTAAACACTTCAAAAAGTTTTTGCTTTTTGTGATAGGTCATAAAAGGAAAACTATCCAAAAACAAAGCAATATCTCTATTTTGCAACTTAAAAACTCCTTTTAGGCAAGATATTTATCGTCTAGACTTCTATAATTTATTGCCTCTATCACGTGGTCAAGTTTAACATTTTCACTTCCCTCAAGGTCGGCAATTGTCCTTGCAACTTTTAGTACTCTATTGTATGCACGAGCGGTAAGTTTGAGACTTTCAAACGCTTCGCCCAAAAATGCAATACTCTCGTCATCAAGTTTGCAATATTTTTTTATCATAGCATTGCTCATTTTGCTATTGCTATAAATTTTCTTGCCCGCAAAACGTTTTGATTGAACATCACGAGCCTTGTCCACTCTTTTCTTTATTTCGCAAGAAGGTTCTTCATCAACGGTTCCACTCAAATCTTCATAACTAACACTATCAACTTCAATAAGCATATCAATTCTATCCATCAATGGTCCAGAAAGTTTGGATAAATAGTTGTGAATTTGTGAAGGAGTACATCTGCAAGGGTGGTCTTTTGAGCCATAATTCCCACAAGGGCAAGGGTTCATACTTACAATCAACACAAAATCAGCGGGATATTCCACTGTTTGAGCATTTCTTGCAACGGTTATAATCCCGTCTTCCAAAGGTTGACGCAAGGCTTCCAAAGTGTGTCTATTGTATTCTGGCATTTCGTCCAAAAATAGAACACCATTGTGTGCAAGGCTTATTTCCCCCGGTTTTGCCTTTTGTCCGCCACCTGTCAAGGCAATGATTGTTGCGGTGTGGTGTGGCGACCTAAAAGGTCTTTCCGTCAAAATACCAACCCTACTATCAAGAGTACCTGCAATGCTATGAATTTTTGTTACTTCAAGGGCTTCTTCAAAAGTCATATCAGGCAAAATAGTTGGGAAAGCACGTGCAAGCATTGTTTTGCCACTCCCCGGTGGGCCTATAAGCAAGACATTGTGTCCACCGGCTGCGGATATCTCAAGGGCTCTTTTTGCACTTGCTTGACCTTTTATTTGAGAAAAGTCGCCCATAGCCTTTCTAGTAGACTTTATGTATTCATAACTCATAACTTCAACAGGTTTTATCTCTATCTCGCCATTTAGGAATTTTACAACTTCTTCCAAATTTTCCGCAGGATAGACATCAAGTCCTTCAATAAAGCCTGCTTCATTGGCATTCCCTTTAGGAATAACAACTTTCTTTATTCCCAAACTTCTTGCTGTAATAAGGATAGGCAAAAGACCTTTTATTCTTCTCAAAGTTCCGTCAAGCGAAAGTTCCCCTATAAACGAAAGCCCATCTAAAAGTTCCCTTTCTGCACTTATTTGCTCCGTCCCAACAAGTATACCTATTGCGATTGGCAAATCGTACAATGAGCCTTCCTTTTTTGTGTCCGCTGGGGCAAGATTGATAGTTATTCTACTTATAGGATAATTGTATCCTTGATTTTTGATTGCTGACAAAACCCTTTGTTTAGATTCCTTTATGGCGGCGTCCGCAAGACCTACCATTTCATAAGTTGGAAGACCTTTGTTGACGTCTATTTCAACTTTCACGAGATATCCATTGAGACCTACAAGACCAAAAGAATTGACAATTGCTAACATTTCACTTTTTCCTTTTTTATTTTTCATTATATATTAAATCTCAATTTTTACCAAACATTTTTTTGCTAGGAAAAATATTATGTTGTTTTTTGCTTGTTTAGATAACAATTTTTGTTTCAAAATACAATATAAAACGATAACATATATAATAGTTAGAATCTTGATTAGGGTATCTACTCGTTTTATATTTAGGCTATTTTTTGCATAAAAAAACCACTTGCAAAATTTATACAAGTGATTTTTGTTTTGTTTAATTAGTTTTGAGAAGTAAAGACTTCATAACCTGTTTTTGCTGAAAGTTCTTCATCTTTAACAAATGCAATTTTTTCTGCATCTTGTTTGATTTTTTCTTCATCAAGTTTTTGAGATTCAACAGTCTTGTTTCCTTTGATATTTTCAATCTCTTCTTTGATCTTATCTGCTTCTTCTCTTAACTTCTTGTTCTTACTAAGCATATTTTGATACATACTTTCGTTGTAAAGTGCTCTTGCACGGCATTCTGTTGCATCTTCTCTCAAAGCATTGATTACAACTTTTTTCTTGCTAATTCTCTTTTCTGTCTTTGCAATTTGTGTATCAACTTTGTTTTCATTTACCAAAATCTTTTCCAATGCTTTGCTTTTCTTAAGTTCTTCTTTCAAAGCCTTTGTTTCTGCCAACAAAATATTTTTGTCGTTTCTGAGTTCTTCTTTTGTTTCTTTGTTTGTGGCTTTCAATTTAAGATACTTGTTTATAACTTCACTCTTGCCATTGTTTTCAATAATCCAAGTTTTATAACTTTCAATCTCTTCTTTTACCTTATCAAGACTATAATTTTCGTTGATTTTAGCAAAACCTTCTTTCTTTATGTTAAGAGATGTCAACTTTGCTTCAATGCTTGCCAACTTTTCTTGTTCTCTAGAGATTTCTTCGTTTGTGCTTGATTTCTTTCCAGAATATATCATTGCTTCTCTTTTAAAGTTTTCAGCAGACTCGCTATTCTTCCTTATTTGAGCAGTAGTTTCATCATATGCTCTCATCTTTTTTCCAATTATAACGTTGGTTTGATCTTGTTCTGCTTGTTCGTATGCTTTCTTTAATTCCATACTTTTGATTTCAATAGCCTTTTGTAGCAAAGCAAGTTGCAATTGTTCCTTTTGTGTCAAAAGTTTATTTGCAAGTTCTTTGTATTCATTATATCTTGCTCCGTCTGCTTCTCTCATCAATCCTTTGAAGACGTCTACTTTGTTGTCAATTTCACTTATTGCCCTTTCAATTTGGGAATATTCTTCAATCAATTCTTCCTTTGTCTTTGCAAAGTCAAATTCCATTTGTTCCATTTTATTTTCTCCTTTTTTTATTACGGAAAAGATTATATCTCAAATTATTCTAAATTTCAATACCCAATTTTTATTTTGTGCAAAATAACAAAATAATTATATTATATGATTATGTAATTATATATATTACAATAAAAAAAGGGGCAAGCCCACAGTGCGACAAAAGATTTTGTCGCACACGTCCCGCAATTTTGAAAATTGCGGGGCGTATCCGATTGAATGACTATTCAAGCGGAGTGGGCTTGCCCCTTTTAAAAACTCTATTTTTCTATCAAATAAGTTTGAGAATAATTGAATTTAGCACATAATAGGCATTATCACTTACGCACAAATGTCCTTTTTTTATTGTGATAAACCCATGAAGATGAAGAAAGTCTATTTCCTTTTTCTTATCTCTCAAAAGGTGTCCGCCAAATTTGTAATCAAAAGATTCTATATCAATGCCTTCTTTTGTTCGTAGACTGAGCATAACCGCTTCTTCTTTTCGTTTTTTTAGGCTAAGTTTTTCAACAGACACAATTGGCAATGTATCATTGTTTATACTCTCAATATATTTGTCAAAATCACTTATATTTGCAAAACGAGTATCGTTCATATATGAATGTCCAGCAAGCCCAAAAGCCAAATATTCCCCCATAGTCCAATAGGTCATATTGTGTTTGCTTTCATAATCTTCTTTTGCAAAGTTTGACACTTCATAACGTTTTATGCCTGCCTTTTCAAAAGTATGCAAACAATAATTGTACATTTCCACAGTGTCATCTTCACTTGGAACACTCATAACACCTGCCCTTATTTTGTCTGCCAAAGGTGTGCCATCTTCCAAAATAAGCGAATAACAAGACACGTGTTGAACTTTTGATTTTAGGGCAAATTTTGCCATTTTTTTGACATCGGAAAGTGTTTGATATGGCAAACCTATCATCATATCTATACTAATATTTTTAAACCCAACTTTTTTGGCAAGAGCAACCGCCTTTTTGGCTTGTTGTGAAGAATGTTGTCTGCCAATAACTTTTAGTATATCAGCATTTAATGTTTGAATTCCAATAGAAAGTCTATTTATTCCAACCAAAAGATATTCTCTCAACTTGCTTTCTGTTACGCTATCTGGATTGACTTCTATTGTTATTTCACAATTGTTGAGAAGCCTAAAATATTTTTTGATTTGAATCATAATATTTGTGAAAACACCATCTTCAAGCATACTTGGTGTTCCGCCACCAAAATATATAGACGATATCTTGTATCTTTTGCCAACATCTTCCCCACGCAAAGCAATTTCCTTTAAAAGTGCGTCAACATAAACCTTTTGTTCATAGTTATCCTTGCAATAGGACACAAAAGAACAATAATCACATTTCTTATTGTGGCAAAATGGAATATGAAAATATAGTGCTAAAGTATTCATATTTTTTAATCAAGTTTTAGAATTGTCATAAAGGCTTCGCTTGGGATTTCAACCGAACCGACTTGACGCATTCTTTTCTTGCCCTCCTTTTGTTTTTCAAGCAATTTTCTCTTTCGTGAAATATCACCGCCATAACACTTGGCTAGAACGTCTTTGCGCATTGCTTTGACTGTTTCTCTTGCAATAACTTTGCCACCAATACACGCTTGAATTGGCAACTCAAACATTTGTCTTGGAATAACTTCTTTTAATTTTTCGGTAAGTTTTTTGCCACGAGAATAAGCATTGTCTTTGTGTACAATAATGCTCAAAGCATCGCACTTTTCCCCATTTAGCAAAATATCAAGTTTTACAAGTTCACTTTTTTCAAATCTATTGATTTCGTAGTCAAGGCTTGCATATCCACGAGAACGAGATTTCAAACCATCAAAAAAGTCGTAGACTATTTCATTTAAAGGAATATCATAACTCAAAACAACCCTATTGGAGTCTAGGTATTGCATATCAAGATATTCGCCACGTTTTGACTGGCACAACTCCATAATATTGCCAACATATTCTGGCGGAGTGTATATCTTGACACTTGCAATTGGTTCGCAAATTTGAGAAATATCTGTAACAGGTGGCAAAAGTGATGGATTGGAAACTTCTAGCATTGTGCCATCTGTTTTGTACACTTTGTAACTAACACTTGGGGCGGTGGTTATGATATCAAGAGAAAATTCTCTTTCCAACCTTTCTGTAATGATTTCTAGGTGCAACAAGCCCAAAAAACCACATCTAAAACCAAAACCTAAAGCATTTGATGTTTCTGGGACAAAATAAAGAGAATCGTCATTTAACTTCAACTTTTCAAGAGCATCTTTCAAGTCGTTGTATCGTGCACCGTCCACTGGGAAAATTCCACAAAAAACCATAGGTTTGACATCTTTGTAACCTTCCAAGGCCTTTTCGGTTTCGTTCCCAAAATATGTAATTGTATCCCCAACTTTTGTTTCTGACACATTTTTTATAGAAGCACTCACATACCCTACCATTCCGCTTGTGAGTTCGTCAACTTCCTTGGTACTTGGGCAAAAAACACCGACTTCCGTTACATCATAAGATTTGCCCGTACGCATCATTTTTATTTTATCGCCCTTTTTTATTGTCCCGTCAAACACACGAACAAGGCACACAGCACCTTTAAAATTGTCATAATAACTATCAAAAATCAAGGCTTTCAAAGGCTTTTTGTTGTCGCCTTTTGGACTTGGGATATTCAAAATGATACTTTCCAAAACTTTGTCAATGTTTATCCCTTCTTTAGCGGAAATAAGCGGTGCGTCTTTGCAAGACAAACCTATGATATCTTCAATTTCTTTTTTTACTTCTTCCACCCTTGCACTAGGCAAATCAATTTTGTTGATGACAGGAATAATTGTCAAGTCGTTTTCTAAGGCTAAATAAACATTTGCAAGTGTTTGTGCTTGAACACCTTGTGTGGCGTCTACAACCAAAATTGCACCTTCGCACGCTTTTAGCGACCTTGACACTTCATAAGTAAAGTCTACGTGTCCCGGGGTGTCTATAAGGTTGAGCATATATTCTTCCCCATCAAACTCATAAAACATACGAGTAGGGGTGAGTTTTATTGTAATCCCCCGCTCTCTTTCTATATCCATACTATCAAGCACTTGCTCGGTGAGTTCCCTTGATGACAACGTCCCAGTCTTTTCTATAAGTCTATCAGCAAGAGTACTTTTGCCATGGTCAATGTGTGCTATAATACAAAAATTTCTTATTTTATCCAAGTCAATATTCATAAGTTTCATTATAGATTATTTTGCAATATTTTAGCAAGTAAAAGTGAGATTATTTTTGCCTTGCCATATTCAAAACTTTGCAAAGTCAAGTCTAAAAGTAATACAAATAAAATTTGTTGGGTAAAGTATAAAAATGACGCTAAGCAATTTTTAAGATTATTTTTGAAAATATTTATCAATATAATCAATTTTTTGAAAAAAATATCAAAAATTGGTCTTTTTTGAGAGAAAACAGGCATAAAATGATTGTAAAAGAAGAAAAATTTTGTTATACTATGTTTAACTATTTTGAAATACAACTCTTTTTTAGGAGATTTTATATATGAATTTATTTAAAACTTGGCTTGTTGATAAATATATCGCTCATAGAGGATTGCACGATGACACACACCCAGAAAATAGCATTTCTGCATTTATCAATGCAAGAGATAATGGCTATGCGATAGAACTTGATATTCACGCACTTGAAGACAATACCCCTGTGGTTTTTCACGATGAGACGTTGAAACGTCTTACGGGGCAAGATGGCTATATAAAAAATGTTAAAAATGTGGAAGAATTGAAGAAAATCACATTTATCAATTCCAATGAAACTATCCCTACTTTTGAAGAAGTCTTGAAAGCAATTGACGGCACAACACCTATCCTTATTGAAATAAAAGATTACAACTTAAACGGCAATTTGGAAAAAAGAATTTATGATTTGTTGAAAAATTATAAAGGCGAATATGCTGTAATGAGTTTCAACCCATACTCTATGCGATGGTTCAAGAAATACGCACCAGAAATAACTCGTGGAATATTGTCCTATTCCCTAAAAGACCAAAAGATGAGTTTTATGAAAAGATTTTTTCTCACTCGTCCAAGGTTTATAAAAAAGACTTGCGACCCACAATTTGTCGCTTACAAATGGGACGAAGTGCCAAATCAATTTGTAAAAAGATTTAAAGAACTTCCCCTTCTTGTTTGGGCTGTGCAAAATCAAAGTGATTATATGGAAGTTGCACCACATTGCGACAATATCATTTTTGAAAATTTTAATCCAAGAATTTAAGATAAAAAACAAAGGTAACCAAAATGGTTGCCTTTTT
>CAZLYY010000012.1:0-17386 GCA_964563895.1 uncultured Christensenella sp.
GGGACTTCCTTTTTTGCGGAAGAAATTTCTCTCAATGCTTCACAATAACTTGTCATATCCGTCATAATAACAAGAACATTCATATCAAGGTCAAAAGCGAGATATTCCGCACAAGTAAGTGCCATTTTTGGAGTGGCAATACGTTCTATAGCAGGGTCGTTGGCAAGATTGACAAACATTACACTACGTTCAATTGCACCTGTTTTTCTAAAAGAATCAATAAAAAATTGTGCTTCTTCGTAAGTTATGCCCATACAACAAAATACAACGGCAAATTTTTCATCTTTGCCCAAAACTTTTGCTTGAGATGCAATTTGAGTTGCAAGCATAGAGTGTGGCAAGCCACTCATAGAAAATATTGGCAATTTTTGTCCCCTAACCAAAGTGTTAAGTCCGTCAATAGCGGAAACACCTGTTTGAATAAATTCATTTGGATAGGCACGAGAGAAAGGATTGATTGGTTGCCCATTGACATCAAGGGCTTTCACTCCCATAATCTCCGCCCCACCGTCTTTTGGTCTACCAAGTCCATCAAAGACACGGCCTAACATATCTGGGGAAACTTTTAAATTTAAACTATGTCCCAAAAACCTAACTTTTGATGATGAAGGTTGCAACCCATGAGAAGACTCAAAAAGTTGCACAAGAGCGGTGTCCCCTTCAACTTCCAAAACCTTTCCACGTCTTGTTTCGCCATTTTTTGATACAATTTCAACCAATTCGTCATATCTTACGCCTTCCAAATGGTCGCAAAGCATAAGCGGTCCAACAATTTCCTTTATTGTTTTATATTCTCTCATCTTCTTCTCCTTGAGATTTTAGTGCATTAATTTCGCTTTCTATTTGCATATTTATTTCGTCAAATTGTTTTAGTTTGCTTTCTTCTATATATTTTGCCCTTGCAATTTTTTCTTTTGCACGAAGTTTGAGCAATTCCTTTATATTTACCCCTGCGGAAAGTGCGTTTTTGCAACTATTGTAATAAAAATAAATTGACTTCAACATTTTGTCTTGTTTGGCAATAGATGTATATGTATCCAAGTCGTTAAAGGCATTTTGGTGCAAAAAGTCTTCCCTTATCATTTTGGCGGTTTCCAAAGTGAGTCTATCTTCATAGGAAAGTGCGTCCGCACCGACAAGACGGACAATTTCGTCCAATTTGTTTTCTTCTTGCAAAATTGCGGACACAAAAAGACGATATGTATTGAAATTGTCGTCAACATTGTCTTTGTACCATTCTTCCAACCTATCCGTGTAAAGCGAATAACTTGTAAGCCAATCTATTGCTGGAAAGTGCCTTTTGTATGCAAGCGAAGAACTAAGCCCCCAAAAGACTTTTACAATTCTTAAAGTTGCTTGAGAAACAGGTTCGGACAAGTCGCCACCCGCTGGACTGACGGCACCTATTGCGGTGATAGAACCTTTTTTGCCACAAAGAGAAGTTACAAGACCTGCTCTTTCGTAAAACTCAGCAAGACGGCTTGAAAGGTAGGCAGGATAACCTTCTTCCCCCGGCATTTCTTCCAATCTACCACTCATTTCTCTCAAGGCTTCTGCCCAACGAGAAGTGGAATCCGCCAAAATTGCGACATTGTATCCCATATCACGAAAATATTCGGCAATTGTAATACCTGTATAAATAGATGCTTCCCTAGCGGAAACTGGCATATCCGATGTGTTGGCAATAAGAACAGTCCTTTTCATAAGTGGTTGTTTTGTTTTTGGGTCAATCAAGGTTGGAAATTCGTTTAAAACATCTGTCATTTCGTTGCCCCTTTCGCCACACCCAACATAAACAATTATGTCTGCATTGGACCATTTTGCAAGTTGGTGTTGAACAACCGTTTTGCCACTGCCAAAAGGCCCTGGCACAGCACAAACTCCGCCCAAAGCCAAAGGGAAAAGTGTGTCAATAACTCGTTGTCCTGTGATAAGTGGCTCGGTTGGTAAAATCTTGTTTTTATAAGGTCTAGGCTTTCTTACCGGCCATTTTTGAAGCATACAAACTTTTTGCGACTTTGCACCATTTTTTATAACAGCAACAGTGTCAACAATGGTGTAATCGCCTTCCTTTAATTCTGTTATTTCCCCTTTTATACCATAAGGGACAAGAATTGTATGACGGACGGAAACTGTTTCGTCCACATAACCTAAAATATCCCCAGAAGAAACGGTGTCTCCCACCTTTGCAACTGGATAAAAATGCCAAATTCTATCTCTACTTAGAGTATCAACCTTAACCCCACGAGAGATATAATCGCCATATTTTTCTGCAATCTTGTCAAGTGGTCTACCAATGCCATCAAAAATACCTTCAATAAGTCCCGGGGCTAGTTCCATAGACAACATTTCGCCTGTGCCAACAACCTTTTCGCCAACCATAAGACCGCTTGTTTCTTCATAAACTTGAATGGACGCCTTGTCCCCTCTAAGTTCAATAATCTCGCCCACAAGGTTTTTATCCCCTATGTGAACAACTTCAAACATTTTGCAACTAGCCATACCAGTTGCTTCTATAAGTGGCCCAGAAATTTTAACTATTTTTCCTTCCATAATTTGTTCCTTTTATACATTATCCATATTGTCATCAAGCGAAAGTTCCACACCAAGTGTTTTTACAATCTCTTGACTTATCTTATCCAAACCATAAGTGTCATCCTTGTCTTTTGGCAAAATTGTAACAATTGGATAAGTGTTGTTGCGAGTGTCTTCTATGATATCCAAAACATATCTTGCATAGTCGCTTGTGATAAAAATTTGATTGTAATTTGTCAATAGTTTACTTAAAACGGCACGAGTATCTTTCTCCCCATTTGGCGAAAACACATCACCACCAACAAGGGAAAAAATAAGCATTTTGTCTTTGTTGCCTATAACCGCAAAATTGTCTTTAGCCATAATATTTTACCCCCAAAAGTTTCCCTAACAAATTGCACTTTACATCATTTCTTTTTAAACTTAATATCATCTTTATATTTTTTAATTGTACCAAATATAAAAAACAATATTCTAAAAATGGTGCAATAGAATCGGTATCCTTTGCAAAAGATGACAAGGACAACAATGGCAACTCGTTTGAAAGTTTGTCTATTTTTTCATATGCTTTTTCTTGCGATGACAAAAAGACAAGAGAAGCAATATCCTTTGTTACATCACTTAAATTGTACAAAACACTTTTATCTCTATCAAAAAGTTTGAGTAAAATTTGATTAGACAAATTGCCCGTTGCAACCTTGTTCTTTTCAAAATCTTCCTTTGATTTTGCCCTTAAAATTACACAAATATTTTGCAAATCTAAAATATTGAAAAGTACAATTTTCATAATATGACTTTTTGTTAAAGCCTTTAAAGTTTCATACTTTTTTTGTTTGAAATAAAGGTCAATTTGAGACAAGGACATATCTTTTGGCATATGAGAAAAAGCCTTTGAAAGTTGTGAAGGAATATTGCAATTTTCCCCTACTTGACACAATAGATTTAAGTCTTCAATTGAAGACAACCCCTTTACAAAAGAAGCATTGTTATACTTTTTCCCCACACTTGCAAGACGGCAAAGCACCCCTAAATTGTCAAAATCTTGTGCCAAAAGGAAAAAGTTGGTTATTTCATCAAAGGGAGAGTTGGTGCGAATAAAGTCATACAATTCTTGCTTTTTTTGGAGCAAAACATCGTCAATGTTATTCTCATCAATACCAACAAAAAGTGGTGTGGAAGAAAGCAAAGAAAGGCAACTATTGAAATCTTTTGCATTTGTCATTTGTTCTAGCAAAGTTAGACTTACAAGGTCATTGCTTTTTGCACTTGCTACACCATTTGCATAGTAAATCATTTTTCCCCCCTTTTAATAGTTTTGATATTAACTTATATAAGTTTATTTTTATGCTAAATTATTATCCAAACAAAATATCGTTGTATTTTTTTTCGTCCTCATTGTACCTTTGAGAAACAAGTTCTATCAAAGAAAAGTTTTTGTCGCAAATATCGCCTTCAAAAACAACTCCCTTTTCTTCCCCTTTCTCTACTTTCAACTTTTTGTCTTTAACGCCTTTTATTTTCTTTACATCGGTCAAAGTCAAATTTTTGAAATCTACTTTCATTGTGTCGCCAACATCGGCGGACTTGACAAGTTTTGTAACGAATTTTAAGGCAACAGATTTTTCCATAGAATACAACATTTGAACAGCCCTATCTTTTGCATCAAAAATGATGTCTTGTTTTGCAACAAGTTCAATTTTCTTTTTATCCAAATTTGATAAGGTTTTGTAATTGTCTTTTATTGCCTTGCCTTGAAGAGTTGCCTTTTTGACAACTTCCTTTTTTTCTTGTTCTATCTTTTTTGCACTATCTTTTTGCAAAGTTAAACAAGTGTTTTTTGTTTCTTCTTCAATTTCTTTCACTTTCAACTTTGCATCTGATAGAATTTTTTCCACTATTTTTTCCGCTGACATAACTCATTCCTTTATGCTAAAAGAAGCAAAGAAATAACAAGGGACAAAATTGCATATGTTTCTATCATTGCTGGGAACAATATAAGTTTGCCTGAAAGTTGTTCCTTTTTTGCCACAGCATAGATACAAGAAACAGATGATTTGCCTTGGAAAATAGCACTGATAAAGCCATTGATTGTAAGTGGAAGTGAAGCCAAAAGCACTGCCAAACCCTCATAAATTGTCATCGCAGGTGCAAGGCTACCAAATGCAACAATAGCATAAACAAAGCCATAAATAC
Source organism: uncultured Christensenella sp. (assembly GCA_964563895.1). Lineage (GTDB taxonomy): Bacteria > Bacillota > Clostridia > Christensenellales > UBA1242 > UBA7862. The sequence goes on from CAZLYY010000012.1 coordinate 4,729, forward strand.
CTTGAGTAGCAGGAAGAACGACAAGGACAAGTACCTTGCTAAACCTTTTTGGTTCTTCACTCAAAACCCCCGCTGCCGCTTGACCTGTTTTGTTAAGTGCCATTGCAGAACCCATTCCGCAAAGTAGCACACACAATGCAATCCCAAATAATCCTATAACATAACCCCAATTCATAATATTTCCTCCTTTAAAATTGAATTAGATTGATATACCTTTAATGTATTTTTTTAATACTTATAATTAATAATATTTTAAGTCAAATTGATAAATCTAAAATTTCTTCCAAATGGCATAAAGAGTTCGCCTTCCCCCTCATAGAAACGAGAGAAAAACTCTATATATTGAAGCCTTGAAACGTGAATATATGCACTAAGTCCGCCCATAAACAAGTTGAAAGCGTGCCCAATAAGAAGAATAACAACCCCAACAATAGACGACAAAAAGTTTGTAAAAAATGGAAGTGCCAAGTCGTCCACGATGCTAGAAATTATAGCACCAGAAAGCATAAGTCCAAAAAGTCTTGCATAACTCAAAGTGTCGGACAAAATGTTTATAAGCCCATAAATTGAAGAAAAACATTTCGTAAAACGTTCTATTCCCTTGTTGACAAAAATTTGCCCAAAAGCACACAACGAAAGAAACACAATTGCAATGATAAGTCCTAGATTAAAAGTTCCATTGGTTACTTTTAGCATATCAAGTGCAAGAAGTATTATCCCAACAAAGAAGCCTTCCCACAAAAAGCCAGAGACAAAAGCGGTGAGTGGTTGTTTTCGTTTTAAAAGCAAGACACCTTTCAAGAAAAGTGAAACCATAATTTGCACTATTCCAGCACCCAAACAAGCAATAAGCATTGTTGTAACATTGCTAACGGGATTTGGCAAAATTGCTTGCGGAACAAAAGAAAGTTTTGAATTGTCCGCCCCAAAGAAAGAGCCAAACAACACACCAAATATAATAGAAGTTACACCGCAAATTGATAAAACACCCATAAGTTGATTTTTTTTGTGTCCCAAAAGATACCACAAACCGCAACCTATGAAAAGAATTGCTCCATAACCTATATCCGCCGTTATAAACCCAAAGAATACGGAAAAGAAAAACATAATAAACCCATTGGGGTCAAGTTCGTTGTAATTTGGTGGCGAATAGGTGTTGGTTATTGATTCAAAAGGTTTTACAATTGGATTGTTTTTCAAAACAATAGGTGGATTGTCTTTTTGTGTAATTTTTGAAAAGTTGTAATCTATACAAAGTCCGCTACTGTCAAACAATGCTTTTACTTTTCCCTTAGATTCGTCTTTTAGATACGCCGTCAAAAAATAGGTGTTTTCGGTCATTCTAAAATTGTTGTCCGCTTCAAGTTTTTCTTCCTTATATTGCAAAAAATCATAGTAAATTTTGAGACTTTTTATGTCATCTTTTAAAGAATATATCTCATCAAGCAATTTGTTGTAAGTTGTTTGCAATTTCTTTTTGTTGTTTTCGCATTGCAATATAATGTTTTTTGCAGTATCTTTGTTGTCAAAAGTGCAACGAGTTGCCCCCAATTCTACTAGTTTATTAAAAACCTTTTGAGATTCGCTTTTGTGAGAATAAACTTTTATAACATTGTCTACATTCTCAAAAATTGTAAGCGGAAAATCTTTTAAAAACGAATTGAAATCTTCAAATTTTGACGAATCAAGTATCCCTAAAAAGATATTTGTTGTTTTTGTCCCACCAAAACTTGAAAGTCTTTCTTCTACCTTTATGTATGGTGTATATGCGGAAATTTTGTTGTCTAACATTGCAAGTTGTTTGGTTGTGTCATCTATTTTTTCTTTGCATTCATAAACCTTGTTTACAACCTTATCAACGTCTTTGTTTGATGTGTTTTTAAAGTTTTCTTTGTCAACAACAATGGGTTGTGTGGTGTACTTTGTTCTATCTTGCACACACCTTTCTATTGTGTTTATTGCAAACTCTACTTGCGTTTTGTTTGAATTGATATTTTCGTATTTTTCTTCATCAAAAAAGGCACAAGTATCCGAAAAGTTTTCGGTTTGAGTCAATTGAACTTCGCCAGAATCAAAAAGAAGATTTAGAAGTTGTTCCCTTTCTTCTTTTAATCCAACAAGGTTAAGTTTTGCCATTTTAACAATCACTTTTTCACCTCGTTTGCAAGAAGTTCGGCGACTTTAAGAACATTGTTTTCACAATTTTTTTTCAACTCTTTGCATTCGTTTTGACAAGCCAAAAGTGTATCGTCATATTCCCTTTTTGCTTCCGTTTCCCTTTCCAAAATCAAGTCTTTGTATAGTTTTTTATGTGAAATGGTTGCCTTTTTTTGTGCATCTAAAATTGATGACTTTGTCTTTTGAATGCTTGCGGTTGCATTTTGATTGGCAGTCAATAAAAGAGTGCCGGCAATACGTTCTGCCCTAACAATTTCATCTACAATTTCATTGCGCATAGAAACACTCCTTTTTTCTTCTCAAAATTCATAAAAATAATATATAAATAAATAACATATTTATATTAATTACATACATATGTATTTTACATTAATTTTGCAAAAAATATCAAGCAAATAAGGCTTTTTTTTGGTGCAAAAATAAAAATTATTATAAAAAAGATACAACAATATTGACTCTTTCATTTGACAAAAAAATATCTATTCCTACAATAAGTAATGTAATAGGTAGGTGAAAAATGTTTTTTGGTATTCCGTTGCATTTGTGGTCGGTGTGTCTTGTTGTTGTCCTTGGCCGTTCGGTAGAAATGGCTTTGTGTGGAATAAGGACGGTTTGCACCGTAAAAGGCAAATCTCTTATATCAGCAATAGTTGGATTTATTGAAGTCTTTTTGTGGTACAACATTGTCAAAGCGGCACTTGATTTTGAAACAAATGGCACATTAGAAACATTGACAATTGCATTGTTTTATTCCCTTGGTTTTGCAATAGGTACTTTCCTTGGGTGCAAGTTGTCTAGCATTTTTGTTAAAACCAAACTTGATGTTCAAATTGTTCTATCCGACAAAAATGAACAACTTATTGACGTTTTGAAAGAAAAAGGATATGGGCAAACAATTTTGAATGCTCGTGGAAGCAAAAGCGGTGAAGAAACTTATATGGTTAAACTTGAAACAGACAACAAACATATCAAGGAAATAAAAAGTTTGATTGACCAATATGACCCAAAAGCATTTGTTTCTATACGTGAAGTTAAGGAAGTTGTTGGCGGATATTTCAACGGGAAATAAGTCTTCCCTTTTAAAAATTATTTTACAAAATGAAAAAAGGAGTGATACTTGAATGTATTGCTCCTTTTTAGTTTAAAATATTTAATAATTGTTAAGCACCTGTTCGTGTAGCAAAATATATAATAAGTTCAATTGCTACGCAAAGGAAACCTATCACAACAATCACCATACCAGCAATTTTTAATCCCAAAAAAATCTTGTCCCTGGTGCTGACATCATTGTTTTGCCTAATTGCTCTTGTAACACGTCTAGCCAAAAAACCAAGTGCAATACCAACTGCAATAAGTGCTAAACCTATGATAACAATAGGACTCTCCGAAAAAAATTGCCATATTGTACGACCCATTAATACAAACATAATTCACCCTCCAAATTTTTGATACAAGTATTATATCAAATAAAAATAAAAAATTCAATAGTTATTTTATACAAATATATTAATCTAAATCCAAATTAAATTTATTCAAAAAGTCATAAAAATCTTGTTGAGAAAGATTGAAATGCTTTGTTATTTTTGATAAAGACCTTTTTTTGTCGTGAAAAACTTTCCAAACAATGTATGTTGAAATGGCAAATTTTTCTATTTTGTCATCATTCAAAACTTTGACAAGTGGCAAAACAATAGAAGCAATATCATATTCGCCCGCAATTTTAACTTCGTCTATTATATATGAAAATGCAAAAAGAGTTGCATCATAAAGCAAAGGGTTTGACTTGGACAATTTTTCCAAATTAGGCAAATAAAACCTAAAATATTCCCCATTGTTCATAAAAGCAATGCTTTCTAAATTTTGCTTTGATTTTTCACAATCTTTTTGATTTTTTGTTTCGTTTGCTTGCAAAACTTTTTCTTTTGTTTTTATTGGTTTTCTATTTGGTTTTTTGGTGGTTGTCTTCCCCATCAATTGTTCTTTTGCTGTTTCAAAATTTATAATTTTGTCCGCATTTGCATCTAAATCATCAAAATTGTTGTCAAAAATTTTGGAATAATCGTCTTTTTCTTCTATAACAGGCTCGCTAATTGTTATTCCTTTAAAATTTCTTTTATTGATACTTACTCTCAAAAGGATTAAATTCTTTTTGACTTCATATGGGACACAATCGGAAACATAAATAAAATTGAAGAAAAAACTTGCATAAGCGCTATCTATGTGGGCAATTTTGTATAACAAAAGATTTACCTTTTCAACTTCTTGAAGTTTGCATAAATAAAGGAAAAAATAAAAGTTTTCGTGAAAATATTGTGTGAGTTTTTTGTCGTCTAGTTTTAAAAGTTCTTCTATTTGGTCGTTTATTTTTATAAATTGCTTTATTGGAAGATTGAAAATATACTCAACACGTTCATTGCTTTTTTCGTCGCACAAAGTAAGATAATATTGGTACAAATAACGATTGAAATAATCAAAATCGTGAAGTGATAAAAGTTGCAACTTTGCTTTGTCATACATTTTGGCATTGATGCACGCAAGTGCAAAGTAAAAATTGACTTGAATATCGTCAACACCTTGCATAATATAATCTTCCATAAACGAAACGGCAAGTTTTGGCTCGTCTGTTTGAGCAAAAGAAAGTCCTATATTAAATCTTTCCCTTTCGTCTTGGATATCAAGGTGCATTATTTTATCTTTTGTTTTGTTGTAAACTATTTTGTCGTGCTTGGCAAAGGAAATAAGAAGTTGATTGCTCAAATCTCTAAGCGAATTTCTACCATATTGTTCAATAACTTGTTCCGCTTTGTCATATTTGCCCGCAAAAAAATATGCGAGAGTCAACTCTGACCTAACTTGCTCATTGTTGCAAGCATTGAGTCCTTTGTAAGTTTCTATTGCTTTGTCAAAATCTGCATAAGACATAAACGCCCTTGCAAGAGAAATTTTTTCACTCATTTTTTCATCAATGTCGCTAGAATTGTCATATTTTTTGTAAAATTCATCGGAAAAAGTTTTTAATTTGTCAAAAGTTTTTTTTGCATAGTCAAGAGTGTAAGATGAAATGGTTGTGTCTTTCAACACCTTTTTTAAAATTTTTACACCATATTCGGCATTATCTGTCAAAATGCAATTTTGTGCAATATGTACGAGATAGGAAGGTTTGTAAACATAGTTTAGCAAGATATAGAAAAAAACGTTTGACAACTCAAAATTGAAAGCATTTGAACAAGCAACGGCAATTTGTTCCAATGTATCATCACGAATAACACCCCGCTTTAATTCCATTTCAAAGCAAGTCAAAAGATATCTTATTCCCTTTTTTACATCGGAAAAAGTCATATTTGCCAATTTAACGCCTTCCGAAAAATAAAATTGTTCGTAGTCTATTTTGTCGTTTTCTTTTTTATCCATATCCTATCCTTATGCAAATTTTTACAATTTTTTGTGTTTTTACCTAAATTTTTACATTTTTTGAGTAATATTTACAAACATATTATAATAACTTTTTGTAAAATTGCTTTTTGCCTTTAAATAAATTCAAAAAAGTTGGGAAAGCCCAACTTTAAAAATTATAGATAATTTATTCTTCTACAATGTTCGCATTCAAGATAACCTTTGTCCTTTAAAGCACCCATTTGTGCGCTGGAAAACTCCATACTGCAACCGCCACAAGAAGAATTGTTTAGTTTTACAATTGCGTGGAAAATTTTATCTTGACGAAGTTGTTTGTACTTTGCGAGAAGTTTTGGGTCGCATTTCTTTTCCACTTCAGCCATTTTGGAACGGATTTCAGTTTCTTGTGGAGCAAAATTTTTGTCTATCAATGCACACTTTTCTTTTGCGGAAATATAAAGTTTTCTATAATTTACAATGTTGTTTTTGCAAACTTCAAAAGATTTTATAAGGCTATTGCCACTCTCAACTTGGGTGGACAAATTCCTTTCCAAAACAGACAATTGATTGACAATGCTATCACATTGAACAATTGCCTTTTCCTTGTCTTCTTTGCTTAATTTATCAAAACTTGCTTTTAAGTCTTCATATTGTTTCAAAACTTTTGAATACATAGATTTGTATTTTTCAAAAGTTTCAATAACCTTTTTTGACTCAATATCAACATTTGTCAATTTTGTTTGATTGTCTTTTATAAGAGAAGCATATTTGGATAAATTTTCCTTTTCTTTTGCTTTCTCAATTTCTTTTTTGAGTTTTATCAATTGCATATCTAAATTTTGATATTCTAAAATTGTCTCAAACATTTTCATTCTCCTTGCATATTTTTTTTAGTAAATCAAGTCTTCGTTGCACCCTTGCCACCTTTTTTTTGGAAAGAATTCTTTCGCATTTTGCTTTTTCAAAAGATAGATATTCGTAAAAATCGCTATCCTTTTGTGTGCCAAGACCAAATTCAATTTGCTCATCAGTCAAAGTGTTTTGCTCATAATTCATTTTGCAACTTAAAATATTATAAAACATTTTGCCGTCTTTTGCAACAATATCTTGTTCTATCAAAAAATTGTGTTCCATAAGGAATTTTCGCACCATATCACAATTCTTTTGTGGTTGTAAAATAAAGGTTACATTTTCTCTATGAAACTTTGTTGCATTCTCTAAGATTTTTATAATTTCCTTGCCACCCATTCCAGCAATAATAATATCAACTGGCACAAATTTTGCCACTTTTTGACCTAAAATATCTTCTAATGGTTCAAGTCCATCACCAACATAAAAATAGACTTTGTGAAGGTATCCGCTTAAATTTTTTCTTGCTTTATTTAGACACAAGTTGCTTATATCAGTTGCAAAAGCACAATCAATGGGTTTTGTTTCAAACAAAGTTTTTAGAATATATGCATGGTCGCAACCAATCTCTGCAACGGTATTTGAAGATACTAGACTGCAAATTTTTTCTATTCTATTGGAGTTAATCACAATATCCCTCAAGTTTTTTGCTACGATTTGGATGACGAAGTTTTCTCAATGCCTTTGCTTCAATTTGTCTTATTCTTTCCCTTGTAACCGCAAACTCTTTGCCGACTTCTTCAAGTGTTCTTGGGTGAGCATCGTCAAGACCATAACGAAGACGGATAACTTTTTGTTCCCTTGGAGTCAATGTGTCTATTGCTAGCATAAGTTGTTCTTTCAAAATCATTTGAGCAGCATTCTCTACAGGTGATTTTATGCTTTCATCTTCAACAAAGTCGCCAATTTTGCTATCTTCTTCTTCCCCAACAGGATTTTCAAGAGAAAGTGGGTCTTGTGCTATTTTTTGAATTTCGCATACTCTTTGTTCGCTAATTCCCATTTTTTCGGCAATTTCTTGTGCGGAAGGATCACGCCCTAATGTTTGCATAAGTTGACGAGATACGCGAACGAGTTTGTTTATTGTTTCTACCATATGGACAGGAATACGAATTGTTCTTGCTTGGTCGGCAATGGCACGAGTGATAGATTGTCTTATCCACCAAGTTGCATAAGTGGAAAATCTAAAACCTTTTGTATAGTCAAACTTTTCAACGGCTTTTAACAACCCCAAATTGCCTTCTTGAATAAGGTCCAAAAATTGCATACTTGTCCTGCCACAATATTTTTTTGCAATGCTTACAACAAGTCTTAGGTTTGCTTCGCTCAATTTTTTTCTTGCAACGGCATCGCCTTCGCTCATACGCTTTGCATATTCAACTTCTTCTTCGCTTGTCAAAAGTGGAACTTTGCCAATATCTTTCAAATACATTTTGACAGGGTCGTCCACACTTACTTGGCTAGCAATTTCATTAAGGTCTTCTATCTCTTCATAGACATCAACGGTTTTGTTTACTTTGACACCATTTTGGTTAAAATATTCTGCAATTTCTTCTATATCTTTTGCGGAAGCATCATATTTGAGAAGTCTCAAAATAATTTCTTCTTCACTCAAGACATTTCCTTTGTTTTTTGCAATATCAAAAAGTTTTGTTATCTCCGCTTTGTATCTTTCATCAATCATTTTATTTTTCTCCATTTTTTATTTCTTTTGCTATTTCATTAAGTTGTTTTGCTATTTCACGACGTTTTGTTAAATCTTTTTCATTTTTATATTGAGTCAAAAGCCGTTGCTGGCAAGATTTTAAATCAACAGTATCTATATTTTGTAAACACTTTTGAAAATACTCTTCTTTTTTATCTCCAATTTCGGCAAAATTAAACCCAACTATTGCACTCAAATCGCTATCGTGTTCTATATCAAAATAATCAAAAAGTGAACTAACAGTTATTGTTTTGCCTTCTTGTTTACATTTCTTTAAAAAATCAAACAAGTTTTGATAGGTTGAATTTTTAAATCTTAAATTTCTTTCCAAAACGTGTAATGCATACGGCTCTTTTTTTACAAGACTTGCCAAAACAAATCTGCTTGCCCTTTCGCTACCCATAATTCTATCGTTTTCAATATAATTTATAGGTTCTTCACTTGGGGCAACATTTCCGCCTGCCAAATCCCTTCTTAAAATATCTTGCGAAATGTTGGACTTTTCGGACAATATCTTTAAATAAATATCTCTTTCGGCATTTGTTTTTAAGCCTCTCAACAGGTCAAGGCACGCATCAACAAATTTATTTTTTTCAAAGTTGTCATTCAAATTAAACCGATTTTCAAGAGAATAAATTTTGTATTCCAAACCATCAATTGCATTTGCAATGCATTTTTTGAGTTCGTCCGCGCCATACTTTTTTAGGTATTCGTCTGGGTCAAGATTTTCCTTTAATGTAACGACTCGCACTTCAAGTCCTACACTTGATAGGACATCAATTGCCTTGTACATCGCCTTTTGCCCCGCACTATCGCCATCAAGGCACAACACAACTTTGTCGGTCAAACGCTTTATGATTGTTGCGTGGAAATTCGTAATTGCTGTGCCCATACAAGCAACTGTGTTTTTAAAGCCTGCCTTAAACATTGCAATAACATCAACTGTACCTTCGCAAATAATAATGTGGTCCAAAGGTTGAGTCTTTTTTAGTTCCCTTATGGTATGTATGTTGTAAACCGTTTTGCTCTTGTCAAAAACGATGGTTTGTGTAGAATTTCTATATTTTGCAAACTCGGGATTTGCTTCTAACGTACGAGCAGTAAACCCAATGCAATCCCCAAATTGATTGAAGATAGGAAAAGTGAGTCTGGTCGCAAAAACGTCATAAAACTTGCCTGAATTTTGAGATTTTTCAATAAGTCCAGCAAGAAGCATCGTTTCATCACTTACACCTTTTGAGTGCAGATAGTCTATCAAGCCTTGCCAATCTTTTGAATATCCTATGCCAAAATATTTGACAATATCAGAAGTAAATTCCCTTTTTAAAACATAATTTTTGGCAACACCATTGTCTTTTGCCAAACAATCACAATAATATTCCTTGGCAAACTTTAATGCTTTCAAAACTTTCTCTTTTTGTCGCAAATTTTCTAGTTCTTGAGAGTTGTCAACAAGTTCTGGCAAAGGGATATTTGCGTCTTGTGCCAATTTTTTAACCGCTTCAGAAAAAGTCATATTCTCATATTTTTGGACAAACTTTATCACATCGCCCGACTCACCACAACCAAAACAATGATAGAATTGTTCTACTTCGTTGATAGCAAATGACGGCGTTTTTTCCATATGAAAAGGGCAACAAGCCCAATAATCTCGTCCTTTTTTTTCTACTCTAAGAAAACGTGAAAGAACGGAAACAATGTCGTTTTGCGACTTAACTTTTTCAATAAACTCTTGTGAAAAACCCCTGCTCACGCTTTATCTCCCATTTAATTTTTTTGTAAAATATATATTAAACCACCAAAAAGTTTTGTCAATTTTCAATAGCAAAAGTCTTTAAAATAAAGGCTTTTCTGCAAATTAGTTCTAGAAATAAAACTAATCTAATATATATATACGACATAAATATTGAATTTCCTTTATTTTTTTTAAATTTTTTTGAAAATATTTTTTGTAGTGAAAATGGGGGCGGAGTGTCAAGCCCCTTGGGGCTTGACAGTGGGGTTGCCGACTTTAGTCTGCAACACCACGAGTGTTTGAAAGTAGTTTCAAACACTCGCTCCGCCCCCACCTACAACCAACAACTCAACTAAAAAGGAACAATGCAAAGCAAAGTTCCTTTCTTATTAATATGATAACTAGATAAATTGATTTGAAATTATTCAACTGACAAAATGTAATAATAAACAGGTTGTCCGCCACTAACAGCATTAAACTCGCATTGTGGGAAAGTTGTTTTGAGTCTTTCTTGCAAAGCAATTGCATCTTGTTCCTTAACTTCTTGTCCAAAGAAAAGAGTAACGTTTACGGTGTTGTCGTCAATAAGTTTGCAAACAAGACCTTCTACTGTTTCTGGGATTTCCTTGCCTTTTGCAAGAATAGAATTGTTGTCAAGCCCAATAATTTCGCCAACATTCAAATCAAATCCATCAACGTGAGTGTCCCTTACAGCATAAGTTACACTACCTGTTTTGACATTTTTCATTGACTCGTTCATAACTTCTGTATTTTCTTCAACAGTGCTATCTGGATTGAAAGACAAGCAAGCGGATATTCCTTCTGGAACGGAACGAGTAGGAATAACGACTATATTCTTTTTAACCAAATCTTTTGCTTGTTCTGCTGCAAGAACAATGTTTTTGTTGTTTGGTAAAACGAAAACTGTCTCTGCATTAACTTTTTCAACGGCTTCCGCTATATCATTGGCGCTTGGATTCATTGTTTGTCCACCTTTGATAACATAATCTACCATAAGGTCTTTAAATAAAAGTTCAAACCCTTCGCCAGCCGAAACAGACACTATCCCCATAGGTTTTGCAGGTTCATCATTTTGAGTCTTTAACAACCTATTTTGTTCGAGCATATTTTCAATTTTAATATTTGTAATATCACCAAGTTCAAGTCCAAAGCCGAGAGCCTTGTTTGGTTCGTTGGTCAAGACGTGCACTTTGATGAGTGTTAAGTCGCCAACACAAATGACAGATTCCCCAATTTCGACAAGTCTTTCACGAAGTTTGTCAATATCACTTTGAGTTGTCTTTTTGAATACATTGATGATAATGTATTCCGTTGAATAAGCATACTTTATTTCTGCCAAGTCAACAGGCTTGTTTGGATTGCTATCCTTGTCGCTTGAAAAATCGGTTGTTGGGTCTAAAAACTCGCTGTTTGAAACATCTTCATCTGTAAGTGCTTTGTAGAAACCTGAGAATATAATAAGGAGACCACGTCCACCAGCATCAACAACACCTGCTTTTTTGAGAACAGGCAAAAGTTCTGGAGTTTGCATAAGGACTTCTTCGCCTTTATCAAGAACATCTTTTAAGAAAGTTTCAAAGTCGTGATTCTTTTTACAAGAAGTAAGTGCGTATTCGCTCATAACACGAATGACCGTTAAAATTGTCCCTTCCTTTGGCTTGGTAACTGCTTTGTAGGCAATGTCGCTTCCTTCCTTCATTGCAAGAGCAAAATCTTTTGTTTTGAGTTCAATGTGTTGTCTAATAATTTTTGCCATTCCCTTTAAAATTTGAGACAATATAACACCTGAATTTCCCCTTGCGCCCCTTAAAGCACCTTTGGTAATGGCTTCGGACAAACTGTCAAGATTGTTGTTTGGGCAATCATTTACTTCCTTTGTAGCAGATTTAAACGTCAAATTCATATTGGTTCCTGTATCGCCATCTGGCACAGGAAAGACATTTAATGAGTCCACATATTTTCTATTTTCATCAAGCAGACTTGAAGCGGAAACTATCATTTTCCTAAAAGTCGCTCCGTTAATCGTTTTTTGCAATTTTCTCCCTCCGAGATATGTAAAAGACCTTTTAAGGTCAAAAAATCAAATTTAGACTAGTCAAGTTGTGTAAAAAATTAGACCCTTACCCCAATGACTTTTATGTTCACCGCATCAACAATCATTCCTGTAAACTTTTCAACACTGTACTTTACGGTAGCTTTCACACTATCAGCAACTGCTGTGATTGAAACACCATATTTCAAGATAACATTCAAGTCCACTGTGATGTGATTGTCAAGGCTAGTAATTTTGACGCCACGAGCAAAGGATCTTGCACCTAGAAGTTCGTTAATACTCTCCTTGGTACTCTTTGATACCAAGTCCACAACACCATAGCAATCAAGGGCATTGTACCCTGCTACAATTGCAATAGCATTGTTATCTATCGTTATATCCCCATAAGCATTTGAAGTCTTAACAAACATAGTTATTCCTTTTACTAAAATTTAGTTAGAACTCACACAACTCTAACACTACGAGACCTAGTATAGACTATTTTTTAACAATTGGCAACTAATTTTGTATACTTTGCAATTTGTTTTAATAAAATATTTAAAGAAAAAAGTATTTTATATATAGAAACCTTTATTGAACATATTTAATGTAAATAACATATTATGAATAAAAAGGATGTGTGTATGAAAATAATTTGTATAAAAGCACCAAAAAGTTTGGTTCC